>JBGPNU010000171.1:0-7437 GCA_041487675.1 Binatus sp. (SeqCode) | reverse complement strand
TCCACCCATCGGCGCTGATAACCGCGTGCGAAGCCCGCGTTGGCGCGTCCGCCGGTCATATGATCGAGCATCGCAATGTCTTCAGCGACGCGAAGCGGGTTCTGAGACGGCAGCACGATTCCAAGCTGTCCGACCCGCAGCCGCTTGGTTTGCATCGCGATGTACAAATCGAGCAGGACGGGATTGTTCGACAGCTCGAAACCCTCGACGTGAAAGTGATGCTCGGTGAAGCTGATCGAGTCGTAGCCGAGATCGTCGGCGAGCTTTGCCTGCCCGGTTATGTCGTGCAGCATCCGATCGTAGAGATGACCCTGCAATCCGACTCGCCCTTTTTCGATGTCGGCTTTATTTCCGACCGAAGGCAGATAGAAGAGCGAAACTTTCATATTCACCTCGCCGTGCACGCGCGTCCCGACTGTAGAACTGCACGCGTGAAGACGGCAAACGAAATTCAAGATGAATCGGGGGCATGTGCGCGGTGCGCGCGCATCGGCCATCGCGGCGGCGCCAGAATAAATGTGATCGCGACCACAACCGCAAAGCTGATGTAGGCAATCGCGAATACCCACGGCGGCAAGTCGTAGAAAATCAGGCGATGCGCCAAATGGCTGACGAAATCGCCCGGATACCGCGCGACGCCGCCACGCTCCCGAATCCAGCCTTCGAGCGAAGTCAGCGGACACATCACTCCGACGATTGACTCGATGCATACCAGCACGATCGCAGCCAGGTGAGCTACTCGAAACGCGAAGTTTCGCGTCCATCGCCATCGCATCGCAACGCCGATCAGGATCGCGCCAAGTCCGACCACGACAAACGCGACGTATGCCGCGTGAACGATGACCACTGCGTCCGCAAGCATCCTGTACTCGGTCGCCATGCATGATTATGCCACGCGCGCCTGCTCCGAATTGCGTCTTTGCCAGGCGCGAACGAGCGGCGGTATACTCGGCGCTTCACGGAGAAACCGGAGGTAGATGATCCGATGTCACAACAACAGCTTCAACAGATCATCCAAATGCTGAAGGCGCAGCCGATCGCAGGCAATCCGTCGGTCGCGGAGACGCGCGCGGGATTTGAGCAGCTGGCTGCACTCTTTCCGATCGATGCCGACGTCAAGTGCGAGCCGGTGAATGCGGGCGGCGTCAAAGCCGAGTGGGTGACGGCGCCCGGCGCCGACGCGGGCCGCGCGATCCTTTACCTGCACGGTGGCGGCTACGTTATCGGCTCGATCAATACTCATCGGTCGCTCGCGTCGCGAATTTCGCGCGCCGCCAAAGCGCGAGCACTGGTGATCGACTACCGGCTCGCGCCGGAGCATCCATTCCCCGCGGCCGTCGAGGATTCTGTTGCCGCGTATCGCTGGATGCTCTCGACGGGGCTGAACGCATCGCGCATCGCGGTCGCGGGCGACTCCGCCGGCGGCGGGCTGACGGTTGCAGCGCTGGTGGCGATTCGCGACGCGAAGCTCGCGCTTCCGGCTGCGGGCGCATGCCTGTCGCCATGGGTCGATCTTGAAGGACTCGGCGATTCAATGAAGTCCAGGGCAGCCGTAGATCCGATGGTCCAAAAGGATGGTCTGGTCCAGATGGCGGCGGCTTATCTCGCGGGCAAGGATCCCCGCTCGCCGCTCGCAGCACCGCTCTACGCCGACCTCGCAGGTCTGCGCCCGCTGTTGATCCAGGTCGGCACCGCGGAAACTTTGTTCGACGACTCGACGCGTCTGGCTGAGCGCGCTCGCAAGGCGGGAGTGAAGGTTACGCTGGAGCCGTGGGAAAACATGATCCATGTCTTTCAGGTTTTCGCACCTATGCTCGAAGAAGGGCAGCAGGCGATCGAGAAGATAGGAGAGTTCATCCGCGCCAACGCCGAGTAAGATTGGCGACCGGGTTGCGCGGCTCGATTGGGATCGAATCGAACGCGATCTCGACGCGCGCGGTTACGCGGCAACGGGAAGGATTATCCGCTCACGCGAATGCGCCGACTTGATCGCGCTCTACCCGGATCGCGAGCGGTTTCGGAGCCGCGTCGTGATGGAACGGCATCGTTACGGAGTCGGCGAGTACAAGTATTTCGCGCGCCCGATGCCGGAGATTGTCGAACAGCTCCGGACCGAGTTGTACCGCAAGCTCGTCGCGACTGCGGATAGATGGGCCGAGCGGCTGCGCAGTCGCGACTCGTATCCGGATTCGCTGTCGTCGTTCCTGAAGATGTGCGCGGCGCGCGGACAAACGAAGCCGACTCCGCTCATCCTTCGCTACGAGGAAGGCGGATACAACTGCCTCCATCAGGACTTGTACGGCGAGGTCGCGTTCCCGCTCCAGTTCACGTGCGCGCTCAGCCGGCGCGGGCGCGATTTCGAAGGCGGCGAATTGTTGCTGGTCGAGCAGCGGCCGCGGGCGCAATCGCGCGGCGAAGCGATCGCGCTTGACGAAGGCGAAGGAATAATCTTCGCGAACCGCTATCGGCCGGTTGCGGGAACGCGCGGATTTCATCGCGTGAACATGCGCCATGGCGTCAGCACAGTTACATCCGGCGTGCGCTATGCGATGGGCGTGATCTTTCACGACGCCGCTTAGCGGCGCCTGTATCGTACCACCTGGAAACGGGGGATGGCCCGAACCTGATTGCTAAGGGTGGTCGTCGGCCGGACACTTGCCGTCGTCGCAAGCGCAAGTCCCGCCCTCACTGCTGGTCCGCCACTGGCCACAGAAATCGTTGCATGAAGTCAGATTGTCGTCCGTCCCGTAAAAGCCCTTACACTGCGCCACTGCCGACGGCGCCTTCGGATCGGTGAAGTTCGCGTGGCGATCCCGATCGGCCGCGAACGCCAACCCGACAACCGCGATCGCAAAGAGTCCAGACATCATGATCTTACGCATCGAAAAACGTCCCCTACGCACGCAGCCCCAAGCCGCGAGCCGTGAAAAAATGCTTTTTCGAAGGTAGCAGTATCGCGCCCTTTTTAACAAACTCAACTTATGAACGCGCGAAGCGGAAACAGTTTGTTGTTAGTGAGTTAGCGGACTGATACGTTGCAATGAGTTCGTAAGCCCGTCCTCAGATTTAAGGGGGTTCACATGCGGCGGAGCTTGCTCGTTTTTCTTCTCTTCGTATCAACGGCTATCGCGGCGTGCGCGGCGCAGGGTAAGTCGAGCGGTGGCAGCGGTTCGTCGAACGTCGTCGTTATGAACGGATGCAGCGTCGATCCCGCGCCGATCTGCAACAGCGTCCGGGGCCAAGAAGTCAACATGGGCGGCAAGACGGCCGATCCGCGGATGGTCGAGCAAAATTCGGCACGCACGGCAAATATCTTCGTCCCGGTAAAGAGGCTTAACGGCGACGAACTTTTCGAAGTTGAATGCGGGATCAACAGGTTGAACCAGTCGGTTACCTGGGCGCAAATCAAAACTGGGCCGCCGGTCACCGACGACGACGTAAAGTTTCTGCGCGCGCAAGGGCTCTGTTCCGCGCCGTAAGCGGTACTTCATGCGATACTTGAAGTTCGGCATTCTGGCCGGCGTTGGAACGATTTTCGTGGCCATCGCCGTCCACGCCGTTGCCGTTGCGCAGCCGCCCTCGAATCCGACTTCGACTGGTGCGCCGCCCGATTTTGCCGCCAGCGCCAACGCGCGGGTGAATTACTATCGCGCGATGGCGAAGCTGCCGCCGGTCGTGGATGACAGCGCGATGAGCGCGGCCGCGTATAACCACGCGCGCTATCTGGTCAAGAACGGAATTGTCGGCGGCGATATCGTTCTCGAGAAGCAACAGCTACATATTCAAATTCCGCAGGACGCGGTCAAACTCGAGGTCAAGCGACGGCCGTTCTACACCGACGAGGGCGCATCGGCGGGCATGAACGCGGTGATCCTGACCGCGCGAAAGATCGACTTGAGCGGCGCCGAATTCGTCGATCGCGTGATGACGATGCCGTTCAGCGGCCTGATTCCGATGGTCCCGCAGTTCGCGCTGGTGGGACTCGGGGCGTACTGCGACCCGGGCCAGTGCGCAATCGTGATTCCGGCGCGCTACGGGTTGGAAAAATCGGTGCGCATCGGGCTCTACGACGGACCCGCAAGCGATCGACTCTGGAATTCGAGCCTCGGACCCGTTCCCGCAGAAAAAGGACGATTGAAATCGCCCGTCGAATTTCCGCCAGATGGCGCCACCGTCGATTTGCAGTCGTATCCCGGGCGCGACTATCCCGATCCATTGCCCTCATGCCCCGGCTTCAAAGCTCCCACCGGCGCTCCGATTTCGATTCAACTTGGCGAAGGATATGGCCCGGAAGGAAGTCTCGAAGTGTCGTCGCATTTCGTCTCGCGCGACGGCGTCGAGATCGAAGCCTGCCTGATCACCGCGGCGTCGTATGCTGGCCGCAACGCTGACGAGACCGAAATTGGCAAACTGGGACTCGAACGCATCGGCGCGGCGATAATCATCCCGCGCGAACCGCTCGCACCCGGCCGCTACAAGGCCGCGTTGAAAGAAGCGGAGAAGCTCTATGAGTGGAGCTTCACGGTCGCGGCGCCGGCTAATCGCGCGCAGCAATCGGCGACTCGCTAGCCGGCTCGCGGCTCAGTGATTCCCTTCATGTTCGAGCGCGATCCGCGCCGCCTTCAGTTCCTTGCGCTTGGCCGCGTCAACTTTGGGATAACTGAGATTCAATTCTTCGAGTGCGTGCACGATAGCGGCCGCGACGACCAGCCGCGTGTACCATTTGTTGTCGGCCGGCACGACGTACCATGGGGCGTGCGCGGTCGCGGTATGCTGGATCATTTGCTCGTAGGCGGACATGTAATCGCGCCAAAGACCGCGCTCGCTGATGTCGGCCTCCGAGAATTTCCAGTTCTTCGCGGGCTCTTCGAGCCGGCTGAGGAAGCGTTTGCGTTGCTCCCTTTTCGAGAGGTTGAGAAAGAACTTCCGAATCACGACTCCGTTGCGGGCCAGGTAGCGTTCGTGGGCATTGATATCCGCGAAACGCTCCTTCCAGAGGTCCTTGGTCATCAGCGGCGGCGGGATACGTTCACGCTCGAGCATTTCATTGTGCACCCGCGTCACCAGGACTTCTTCATAGTAGGAGCGATTGAAGATTCCGATTCGGCCGCGCTCGGGAACGCACTTCGAGGTCCGCCACAGGAAGTCGTGACTCAGTTCCTCCACTGACGGTTGCTTGAACGAGAACACCTCGCATCCTTGCGGATTGACGCCCGACATCACGTGCTTGATAGCGCTGTCCTTGCCGGCCGCGTCCATCGCTTGAAAGATCACCAGCAAGGCCCATCGGTTCTGCGCGTAGAGTTTGTCTTGCAATTCGCTCAGTAACTGGACCCCGCGCTGCAACTCTTCTTCGGCGTGCTCTTTTGATTTCAGGCGGTTGGTGTCGCCGGGATCGAAATCCTTCAGGCGGAACTTGCCGCCGTCCTCGATGCGGTAGGGTATTGAGATGTCGCGGGCGGCTCTCATATCGACACGCTCCTCGTCTCGAAATTCGGCTGATCTAATTGGGCACATCCACTGGGGCGCGCCTGCCACGATGGTTACACCACGCCGCGCCGGATAGTCGAGCGCAGAGCCGCCGCAGTGAACCTTCAATTCAGTGGCATTTCGATGGATAATCGCCGCAGCGAAAAACCAATGGAATTTAAGAGTCAGCGCAGAAACTGGAAAAATAGATGAACCAGCGACACGCTGCCGCGCTCGCAGTACTGATTCTTGGCGCGTCCACACTCACTTCCACAGCCATACCGACGCGGGCGCATTCTCTCGACACACGGCACTTTCTCGAGAATGAATCATCGTGCATATCGGGTGACGACTGCGAGTCTCCGCTGATCTGCGGCGAGTATCCCGCAAGTTCCGGATTTGGCAGATGTTATCGATACTGGGAGCTTTGGGATCCTCCGGAAGTCACCAAGATCAAATGCAGCGATTGGGATTCGTGTGGACTGTCCTATCGATGTGTGCAGATGACGACTTCGAGTGACAGCAATCGATGCGCTCATCTTCCCGAATTCGTTTGGCCATTCATGACTCTCGATCCTAACGTGGATGTTCACATTGGTTCAGGAATGCCCAGGCCGTATTGGTTCGTAAGCGGAGGAAGAGTGGAGCCCGATTTTCCCAGGACTTGGGACGTTCGTAAGGGAATATTGCCGCCCGCGCCGAAGGGCTACATGTGGGAGAGCGGAAACGTTGAAGCTGACCCTTGCGGTCACTGCGGACTAGCGTGCGCGAACATCCGTCGACCCGGTGCCAAATACGATCCTAATCCACTGTTCACGTATTACCTCGAACCGGCCATATGGGGCTGCTTTACGCACGCCTCGCACCGGCCATAGTCCTAAGGATTGACCGGCGCCGCCTGCGTGCCCGCCATCGCAACAAAATCACGCCGCAACAAATCGAACGGTGATAACACTCGCGGTTCGCATCCCACGCGCAACTCTCAGCGGCCCGGTGATTTATCGCACGAGAGGCGTATGAAATTACTGGTGAATTTGGTGCGCCCTGAGGGACTTGAACCCCCGACCTGATGATCCGTAGTCATCCGCTCTAATCCACTGAGCTAAGGGCGCACCGGAACCTTAGAAATTTTCATATCGAGGGCTGGCGGGCAAGCGTGACGGGGACCTTTCCTAAAACGTGCGGCGCACCAGATAATCGCGCCGCACAGATGTCCCTCACCCTAACCCTCTCCCGATAACGGGCGAGGGAACCAGCGTTCACTGCTGCGCGGCGGGAATCCAGACCGTGACGGTGGTGCCCTCGCGCACTTTGCTCTCGATGCGAAGCGCTCCGTGATGGAGCTGCACGATATGCTTGACGATCGCCAGCCCGAGTCCGGTGCCGCCGAGCTCGCGCGAGCGCGCGCGGTCCACCCGATAGAATCGCTCCGTCAGCCGCGGGATATCCGCGGCGGGAATTCCCTCTCCGGTATCGGCTACCACCAGCGCCACGCCCGGCGTTGACGCGGCTCCGTTCGCGCCTGCGGCTTCATGAGCCTCGACCGTTACATGACCCTCGCGCGGCGTGTACTTGATCGCATTGTCGATCAGATTGAGCATCACCTGATGCAAGCGGTCGCGATCGCCAGCGAGCTTGGGCAATCCCGACGGGCAATTCACTTCGAGCCGAAGCCCGCGCCTGCCCGCCTGCTCCTGCATCAGCTCCACAGCCTCGGACAGCACCCGCGATGGCTCGAGTTGCTCGACCTTGAGCGGAGTCAGGCCGCGCTCGAGGTCCGACAACGAGACGAGGTCGTCGAGCAAACGCGCCAAGCGGCGAGCCTGGCGCTCGATGATCCCGAGAAAACGCATCGAGGTTTCCCGATCGTCCACGCCCCGAATCAGCGTCTCCGCGTAGCCATAGAGCGCGGAGAGCGGAGTGCGCAGCTCGTGGGTCAGGTTCGAGATGAAGTCGGCGCGCAGCGTC
>JBGPNU010000170.1:0-7464 GCA_041487675.1 Binatus sp. (SeqCode) | reverse complement strand
CTCAAGAGCACGCGACTCGGGAGTATCCTGCTCGGCGCGCCGCGCCCGATGTACGTTCCAACCGCGGCGCTGGTCACGAACCTCGCGGTCCATTTCAAGCAGGGAGTTGCGAACTCGATTGTATGGGTCACGGCGCTCGAGAGCGGCCGTCCGGTGGGTGGCGCCGACGTTGCGCTCGCGGATTGCAACGGCACGGAGTTGTGGACCGGAAGGACCGACGTCCGCGGTCTCGCGATGGTTCCGAAGTTACTGGCGTTGGACAATCTTCCTCGCTGCGAGTCCAAACAGACCGACCACGAGTCCGACTACTATTCGAATCAGGCCGAACCGATTAACGGATTGAATCGCGGGCTGCTTGTCACCGCGCGCGTCGGCGGCGACTTCAGCTTCGTGCACTCGAGCTGGCAGCAAGGAATCGAAGCGTGGCGGTTCCATCTACCGGCCGACTATCAACCGTCTCCGTATGCCGGGAGCACGGTGTTCGATCGGACGCTGCTGCGGGCCGGCGAGACCGTTCACATGAAGCATTTTGTCCGCGCCAAGACCATCGAGGGGCTCTCGCTCGCAGCTCCGGAAGATATACCGGACACGGCTACGATCGGCTTTGCGGGCGGCGATCAGCATTACGATTTCGATCTCAAATGGAGTGAGTCCGGCACCGCCGAGGACGATTGGCAGATTCCGAAAGACGCGAAGCTCGGCGAGTACGTCGTCACGATGTCGCGGCGCAAGAATCCGGCGCCGAGTCCGACGCCTTCGGCGCAGGGCGGCGAGTTCGAAGATTCATCGGCGCGTCAAGTTACTACGGGCAGCTTTCGGGTCGAGGAATTTCGCATTCCGTTGATGAAGGCGGCGATTCGAATGCCCGCGCAAGCACTCGTCGCGGTAACCCAGATTCCGGTTGACCTCAGCGCCGAGTATCTATCGGGCGGCGCGGCCAAGGGTCTCCCGATCACGCTTAGAAGCCAGATTCGCAAGAACGCGTATCCGCATTTCACCGATTTTGATGAGTTCGCGTTCGCCAACGGCGGTGTGAAAGTGGGAATCGTCCACAACGAAGGCTTCTCGGAAGAGATGGAGGTCGAAGAAAATCCGGGAGTGCATCAGCGCAAGGATCTCACGCTCGACGAGGCCGGCGGCGCGCGCACCGACATCGGCGATATCCCGCGCGAGCCCACTCCGATCGAAGTGCACGCCGAACTCGAGTATCGCGATCCTAACGGCGAAAGCCAGACCGTGTCGAACAACGTGACGATCTGGCCGGCCAGGCAATTGGTTGGAATCCAGGTCGAGGATTGGGCCTCGTCGCCCGGACTGGTGCGGGCTCATCTCGCGGTCGTGGATGACACAGGCAAACCGGTGGCGCATGCACCGGTCCGCGTCGATATTTTCAGTCGCACGCAATATTCGTATCGCAAGCGGCTGATCGGCGGATTCTACGCATATGAGAACAACCAGGAGACCAAGCTCGCCGGCCCATTGTGTTCGGGGGTCACGGACGTTCGTGGACGGCTTTCATGCGAAGCGAAGCCGCCGGTCACCGGCCAGGCGATTCTGCAAGCGACCGTGACCGATGATTTGGGCAACTCGAGTTCGGCGAACAGCGAAGTTTACATCCCCGGCAACGGGCGCGAATGGTTCGCGGGCCGCGACGACGATCGCATGGACATCCTGCCCGAGAAGCCGAATTATGAACCGGGCGACATCGCGCGCTTCCAGGTGCGGATGCCGTTTGCGGAGGCGACTGCGCTCATCACCGTCGAGCGCGAAGGCGTGCTGGCCGCATCGATCGTTCACCTGTCCGGCCGCAATCCGATCATCACGCTCCCGGTTCGCGACTGGGCGCCCAACGTGTTCGTTTCGGCGCTCGCGGTGCGCGGCAGAATCGCGGGCGTGCAACCGACTGCAATGGTCGATCTCGGCAAACCCGCGTTCAAGCTGGGCATCGCGGAGATTCGGGTTGGATGGCGCGATCATCGACTCAAGGTCGAAGTGGCTCCGGAAAAATCCGTCTATCACGTCCGCGACAAGGCGCTCGTCAAAATTTCAGTGCGAACATTCGAAGGCAAGGCGCCGGCTGCCGGCAGTTCGATAGCCGTTGCGGCGGTCGATCAAGGCCTGCTCGAGCTTCGCGCCAACGACAGTTGGAAATTGCTCGACGCGATGATGGGCCGGCGCGCGTACCAGATCGAAACTTCCACGGCCGAGATGCAGGTCGTCGGCAAGCGGCACTTCGGACTCAAGGCAATTCCGCCCGGCGGCGGCGGCGGCCGGCAAATCACGCGCGAACTGTTCGACACGCTGTTGCTTTGGAAGGCGTCGGTGCCGCTCAACGCAAACGGCGACGCCAGCGTCGAAATCCCGCTCAATGATTCGCTGACCAGTTTCCGAATCGTTGCAATCGCAGACTCCGGCCCGGATCGGTTTGGAACCGGATTCGCCACAATCCGCTCCACGCAGGACCTGATGCTTTTGTCGGGCGTGTCGCCGACTATCCGAAACGGCGATTCATTTGCGGCCGAGTTCACCGTGCGCAACGCATCGGAACGTGCGTTCGATGCGACTGTGAACGCGAAAATCGAAGGACTCGCACAAGTGCCGGCGCCGCAGAAACTCGCGCTCGGACCCGGCCAGGGCAAGAGCGTCTCGTGGAACGTCGCGGTGCCGGCGAACGTGCGCGAACTCAAGTACCACGTCGATGCGAGCGTCGAGCATGGCCCGCAAGACCATCTGCTGATCGCTCAGCGCGTGATTCCGGCCGTTCCGGTCAGAACTTTCCAGGCTACGCTGCTTCGATTGGAGAGACCGATCGTACAGCCCGTCGCGCGTCCTGCCGATGCGCTCGTGGGCGTAGGCGGCGTGCAAGTTGCGCTCAGCCCTTCGCTCGCGGCCGGACTCGACGGAGTGCGTGACTGGATGCGCCAGTATCCATATGTGTGTCTCGAGCAGCGCGTGTCACGAGCTATTGCGCTTGGCGATCCGCAACTCTGGCGCTCCATCATTGCCGACCTGCCGTCGTACACCGACTCCGACGGTTTGCTCAAATACTTCCCGAGCATGACGGTCGGAAGTGATGTACTCACTGCCTATGTAGTTTCGATTGCTCACGAAGCCGGACTGGCTATTCCATCCGATTCTGAAGCGACGCTCGAGAAGGGACTACGCAATTTCGTCGAAGGAAAGATCGTACGCTACGGACCAATCCAGGCGGCCGACCTGCCGCTGCGCAAACTTGCGGCAATCGATGCGCTCGCGATGACCGGCCACGCCGATCCGGCGCTCCTCGGAAGCATCACGATCGAGCCGAACTTGTGGCCTGATTCAGCGGTGCTCGATTGGTGGAGCATCCTGCTCCGCGTCCCGCAGATTCCCGATCGCGAGCGCCGGCTCCATGAGGCCGAACAGATCATGCGCTCGCGGTTGAATCAGCAGGGAACCGCGATGCATCTTGCGAGCGACGCGCGCAATCAGATGTGGTGGCTGATGGTCTCGCCGGATTGCAACCTGGTGCGGCTCGCGCTGATCCTGCTCGACAATAAACTGTGGCATGACGACCTGCCGCTGGTTATGCGCGGGGCGCTCGCCCTGCAAACGCGCGGCGCTTGGACCGAGACGATTACGAACGCATGGGGTACGCTCGCGATCGAAAAGTTCTCGCGCGGTTTTGAATCGACGCCAGTCTCGGGCATCACCAGCGCTTCACTTCAGACCGCAACCCAAAGGCTGGATTGGGCGCGTGCGCCGGAGGGCGGAAATCTCGCATTTGATTGGCCAGCCGCCGAGGCCGACCTGAAGATCGATCACTCCGGAACCGGGAATCCATGGGTCGAGATTCGCGCGCTCGCAGCGATTCCTCTCACGCAACCGTTCTCCAGCGGCTACCGGATCACGCGCACGCTCGCGCCTGTAGAGAGCAGGCATGCTAGCGGATGGAAGCGGGGTGATTTGGTTCGCGTGCATCTGAAGATTGAAGCGCAGACCGACATGACCTGGGTAGTGGTGAACGATCCGATTCCCGCCGGTGCGTCGCATCTGGGCACCGGGCTCGGACGCGACTCGGAGATTGCGACCTCGGGCGAAAAAATAGACGCTGGCAGCTTCGTCTGGCCGATATTCTCCGAGCGCGCATTTGATGCGTTCCGCGCCTACTACGAATACGTCCCGAAAGGCGCGTTTGAGATCGAGTACACGATTCGCCTCAACCAATCGGGCGCCTTCAAGCTCCCGCCCACACACGTCGAAGCGCTTTACCAACCGGAGATGCTCGGCGATTTGCCCAATCTCCCGTTCGAGGTCGCGCCATAAATGACACGCGTGGTCGCCATTCTTTCGATCGGTATTGCCGCGCTCGGAGCACTGTGGTTCGCGGCAAATCCAGCGCGCTTGCCGACGTTCTCACAGGTGCGCTCGCGATGGCGACCCTCTGACGCGCAATTGCTCGACCGCAATGGCGACCCGATTCATGAACTGAGAATTGATCGTCATGGCAGACGGCTCGCATGGACGGCTTACGAGGAAATCTCACCGGCGCTCAGAAGCGCGGTCGTCGCGTCTGAGGACCATCGCTTCTGGAGCCATCGCGGCGTCGATTTCGTCGCGCTTGGCGCCGCCACCGTGCGTGCGCTGGCCGCAGCACACGGCCGCGGCGCGAGCACGCTGACGATGCAACTCGTATCGTTGCTCGATCCTTCGATGGGGCGGATCTATCCGCGGCGAACGGCGTTTCACAAACTCAGGCAGATTTTCGCGGCGATCGCGATCGAACGGCGCTGGTCGAAGCAGGAGATTCTGGAAGCATACCTCAACCTGGTGACCTATCGAGGCGAGTTGCAAGGAATCGGCGCCGCGTCGCGCGTGATGTTCGGGAAACTGCCCCACGGACTCGATGCATCCGAGTCAGTCGCACTGGCGGCAATGATACGCGCGCCCAATGCGAATCGCGCCGCGGTTTTGAGACGCGCCGAGCAATTGAGCCGCACATTCAGATCGGACGCTCCTTCGGACCACGCAGTCGCCATAGCCGTTGAGCATGCATTCGCAAGCAGTCCGAGTGCATTTGCGCGGATCACGCTGGCGCCGCATCTGGCTGAACGTATGCTTCGCTCAGAGAGCGGCAGAGCGCAATGCACTCTCGATCGCGAGCTCCAGAGATTCGCCACCGAGACTCTGTGTCGTCACGTCTATGAGGTCCGCGGCCATCGAGTGGACGACGGCGCGCTGCTCGTGGTCGAGAATTCGACCGGCGAAGTGTGGGCATATGTCGGAGGTGCGGGTGACTTGTCGAACGCGCCGCTTTTCGACGCCGTTCGCGCGCTGCGCCAACCCGGCTCGACTCTGAAGCCATTTCTGTACGCGATTGCGATCGACAGGCATCTGTTGACGGCGGGGTCGCTACTTGAGGACACGCCACTCGAATTGCCTGAGCAGCGCGGAATTTATCGGCCGCTCGATTACGATCGGCAGTTCCGCGGCCTGGTATCGATGCGCACGGCGCTGGCGTCGTCGCTCAATGTGCCCGCTGTGCGAACTGCGGATTTGGTTGGTCTTGAAGTCTTCACCGATTACTTGCGGCGACTCGGTTTCGATGGTCTGGACGAGGAAGGCGACTACTATGGCGCGGCGCTCGCGTTGGGCTCCGGCGATGTGAGTTTGTGGCAGCTTGCAAATGCCTATCGTACACTGGCTAATGGTGGACAGTATTCGGAACTACGACTGACTATCGGCGCCGATACTCAATCAAATACCAGGAGAGTGTATTCCAGCGAGGCCGCATTCGTAATTTCCGATGTAATGGCTGACCGCGCGAGCCGCAGCGCGACCTTCGGGCTCGAGAACAGCCTCGCCACGCGCTACTGGAGCGCCGTGAAAACCGGCACCAGCAAGGACATGCGCGACAATTGGTGTGCCGGCTACACAGACCGTTTCACAGTGGCGGTATGGGTAGGCAATTCGTCCGGCGCGCCGATGCGCGATGTGACTGGAATCACCGGTGCGGCGCCGATATGGCTCGATGTGATGAACTATCTGCACGGTCGTTTCGGCAGCGGCCAAGTCGCACGCCCGCAGCACGTCGCGTTTAGCGAGGTGCGCTTTCCGGGCGCGGTCGAAGCTGCGCGCCGCGAATGGTTTATCGCGGGGACCGCGCCCGATTCGCCTCTGAGCGATCTCGACGACGCCAACCCGCGAATCCTTTCTCCCGCGCCCGGCACAATCGTCGCGCTCGATCCGGATGTACCTTCGAGCGAGCAGAGAATCGCGTTCGAGGCACGCGCCGCTTCGCTGAATTCGCATTGGGTGCTCGACGGCCACGCTCTCGGCGCGGTCCGCGGAGTGTTTCTGTGGGCTCCGTCGCCTGGAGTGCACACTCTCTCGATCGTGCGCGAATCCGGCCATCCGCTCGATACGATTGCATTTTCGGTGCGGGGATCCGATCCGCACGCCTTCGCCCGGGATGATCGGAATGCCGCTCGGCGGCTACAATGAAGCGAATGAAGTGAAAAGACGATGATTATCGTGACGGGCGGCGCCGGTTTCATCGGCAGTAACCTGGTCGAGGCGCTCAATGCGAGGGGCGTCACCGAAATCCTGGTGGTCGATCGAATGGGCGAAAATTTTCGCAACCTCCAAGATCTACGGACTTCCGACTTCATGCAGCCCGATGAATTCGGCCGTGCGATCGAGCACGATACTCTTCCCAAGCAAATCGAAGCGATTTTTCATCAGGGCGCATGCGTCGACACCACCTGCGACGATCGCGCCTATATGATGGAGAACAACTTCACTTTCTCGAAGGCAGTTTTACACTTCGCCGTCGCACGCCGGATTCCGCTGGTCTATGCGTCAAGCGCGGCGGTATACGGGGCATCGACAGCGTTCGCGCCCTCGCGCGAAAACGAGCGCCCACTCAACCTCTACGGACTCTCCAAGCTCGCCTTCGACAATCACGTCCGCGACGTCGTCGCGAGTTCTGAAAGCATCGTCGCCGGCCTCAGGTACTTCAACGTCTATGGTCCGCGCGAATCACACAAGGGCAAAATGGCATCGATGGTGTATCAACTCTATCGGCAGCTCAGAGCGACCGGACGCGCGCGGCTCTTCACGGGCACCGACGGGTATGCCGACGGCGAGCAACGGCGCGATTTCGTGTTCGTCGGCGACGTCGTGCGCGTGAATCTCGCGCTGGCCGAAGGCCCGCTGCGCAAGGGCATCTTCAACGTGGGCACCGGACAGTCGCGCAGCTTCAACGAGGTAGCCAAAACGATCGTCGAGCGAATCGGCGCGGGCGCGATCGAGTATGTGCCATTTCCTGCAAATCTCACCGGCCGCTATCAGAGCTTCACGCAGGCCGACTTGTCTGCGCTGCGGAATGCCGGATACAGCGAACCTTTTTCCAGCCTCGAGGATGGAATCGCGAAGTCCGTCGCCGCCTGGACTCAGGAGTCTGCGCCCGCGACTGCCTGATGT
>JBGPNU010000169.1:0-7477 GCA_041487675.1 Binatus sp. (SeqCode) | reverse complement strand
GCACCCGCTCCGTCATCGGATACAAAGTCAGTCGCTCCGAGTGTTCGCGTAACCGCCGAGCAGTCGGAGCCTTCAACCGCCGTGGACGGCGAGCGCAAGACGGTCACCGCGCTGTTCGCGGACATCAAGGGATCGACGGAGTTGGAGCAGGACCTCGATCCTGAAGAGGCGCGCGCGATCGTAGATCCGGCCCTCAAGCTGATGATCGAAGCGGTGCGCCGCTACGACGGCTACATCGTGCAATCGACCGGCGACGGCATCTTCGCGCTGTTCGGCGCGCCCGTCGCGCACGAGGACCATCCGCAACGCGCACTCTACGCGGCGTTGCGGATGCAGGAGGAGCTGAAACGCTACTCGGCAAGATTGCGCGAGGCCGGCAACCTGCCGATCGAAGCGCGCGTCGGTGTGAACACCGGCGAGGTTGTGGTGCGTTCAATTGCGACCGGCGGAGGGCACACTGAATACACGCCAATCGGGCATACGACCAATCTGGCCTCGCGGATGCAGGCGCTGGCGCCGACCGGCTCGATCGCGATCAGCGAGCAGACCCGCAAGTTCTGCGAAGGCTACTTCACGCTCAAGCCGCTGGGTCCGACCAGAGTGAAAGGCGTCAGCGAACCCGTCAACGTTTACGAGGTGACCGGACTCGGGCCGCTGCGTACCAGACTGCAGCGCTCGGCGGGACGCGGATTGTCGAAATTCGTGGGTCGGCAGGCCGAGATGGATTCGCTCAAGCGCGCGGCGGAGCAAGCCAAGGCTGGACGCGGGCAAATTGTCGCCGCGATGGCCGAGGCGGGAGTCGGCAAATCGCGCCTGCTGTTCGAGTTCAAGGCGGTCTCGCAATCGGGATGGATGGTGCTGGAGGCATTCTCCGTCTCGCACGGCAAGGCTTCCGCATTCCTGCCGGTGATCGATCTGCTCTGGAACTATTTCGAGATCAGCTCCGATGACGATGAGCGCAAGCGTCGCGAGAAGATCAACGGGAAAGTCCTAACGCTCGATCGATCGCTGGAGGACGTGCTCCCATACCTGCACGCGCTGCTCGGTCTGAGCGATGAGAACAGCCCGCTTGCTGAGATGGAGCCGCAAACCCGCAAGCGTCGCTCGCTCGACGCGATTAAACGCATCCTGCTGCGCGAGAGCCTCAACCAGCCGCTGATCGTGATCTTCGAAGACTTGCACTGGGTCGATGACGAGACGCAGGGCTTCTTGAACCTGCTCACCGATTCAATCGGCACCGCGCGCATCCTGATGCTGGTGAACTACCGCCCCGAATACTCGCATCAGTGGAACAGCAGGACCTACTACACGCAGTTGCGGCTCGACCCGCTCGGGATGGAGAGCGCTGACGAGATGTTGAGCGCACTTCTCGGTGACGGTGCGGAAGTGCGTCCGCTCAAGCGGCTGATCATAGAAAAGACCGAGGGCAACCCGTTCTTCATGGAAGAGACCGTGCAGGTCTTGCTCGATGAGGGAGCGCTGGTGCGCAACGGAACGGTAAAGCTCACCAAGTCGCTCAGTGAACTCAAGATTCCGCCTACCGTGCAGGCGATTCTCGCGGCGCGCATCGATCGTCTGCGGTCTGCGGAGAAGGAGCTGCTGCAGACCCTGGCCGTGATCGGTAAAGAGTTTACACTGAGCCTCGTGCGCGCGGTGGTGGGTACTTCTGCCGACGAGCTTGCACGCATGCTCGACGAACTGCAGCTCGGCGAGTTCATCTACGAGCAGCCTGCGGTAGGAGACGTTGAGTACACTTTCAAGCACGCACTGACCCAGGAAGTTGCCTACAACTCGATTCTGAGCGACCGGCGCAAGCTGCTGCACGAACGAAGCGGCACCGCTTTGGAGTCAATCTATGCCGACAGCCTCGACGACCACGTCGCCGAGCTGGCGCATCACTACGCGCGCAGCGGCAATCCAGGTAAGGCGCTGGAATATTGCCTGCGCGCTATCCAGCAGTGCGCCGACCGTGGGTCTAATGCCGAAGCGGTAACCCAGTTCGAAACCGGACTCGAACTGCTGCAGAAGCTCCCCGACGACGACCGGCGCGCAGAGATCGAGTTGGACCTCAGGAACGCGGCCGGCGCGGCACTGATGGCGATCAAGGGCTACTCCTCGCCCGAAGCCGAGCAGTCGTCCGCGCGCGCAATGGAGCTTTGCCAGCGGCCCGGGATCCACTGGGAACAGACCTGGTCGGCACTCCGTGGAGTCTTTACCGTCCATCTGTTCCGTCCCGACCTGCGCAAGGCGTGCGAAATAGCCGCCGAGTTGGTTGCACGGGCCGAGGAGCACGGCAGCGCGGAACATATTGCGGATGCGGCGAGCTGGTTGGCGGTGGCCAGGATGCTCTCGGGCGACTTCGAGCTCGCCGCCCAAGGCTTCGACCGGGCGTGGGCGCTGTGGGAATCCATGGCGAAGCCGGCAAAGGGTTTCACACAGCAGCGCGGCGAGCTAGTGCCCCAAGCCCGGATAACCGACGCGCTGATGAGTTCGGCGGGCAACCGCATCGTCTCGGCATTGAACCTGTGGTTCCTTGGTTACCCGGACCGCGCACTGGAGCGAGTAAGCATCGCGACCGCCATCGCGCACGAATCCAAGTCAAGGACTTTCCTGTCGGTGGTACACAACTTCGCAACCTACATTCATGAATTCCGCCGCGAGCTTGAGCCTATGAAAGAGAGGGCAGAAACACTGCTGGTACTATCGACCGAGTCGGGTAACGTCACTCAACGCGCCCGAAGCGAAATTTTACTCGGGTGGGCGGATGCAATGGCGGGCGATCTCGATGGCGGCATCGCGCGGATGCAGCACCATCTGTCGGAGCTCAGGGCCACCGGCTCCGAGGGAATGTGCGATTATTGGCTCGCCCTTATTGCCACCGCGCTGGGCCGGATGAGGCGGTTCGATGAGGGTCTTCGCACGATCGACGAGTCATTCCCGATCATCGAGAGAACCGGCGCGCGGTCGTATGAGGCGGAGGTGCATCGGCTCAAGGGCGAACTGCTGCTGGCGCAAGACACATCAAATGCCGCCCGAGCCGAGCAATCCTTCCGCACCGCGATCGAAATCGCACGCAGGCAGAGCGCGAAGTCGTGGGAACTGCGCGCTACAACCAGCCTCGCGCGGCTGCTCGCGAAGCAAGGCAAGCGCGACGAGGCGCGCGCGATGCTCGCCAAAATCTACGGCTGGTTCACCGAGGGCTTCGACACCGCTGATCTGAAAGACGCCAAGGCGATCCTCGATGAACTAGACAACTAGCACCAGCTTGGGCAGCGTCACAGTTCTCCATCGATATGATATAGAGCATCCGATCGGTCATGCGCGAGGGAGACCCGGATGGCGCGTAAGTTGACTCTGGTGAAAGGGGCGTCGCAGCGTGGAGCGCTGGTCTATGGGATGCGCATCTTTGACCAGGGCAACGTCGCGGGCGTGGAAGACGCGCGGGTCAATCTTGCCGACGGCACCAGCGGGCGGGTCACGATGCATCTGATCGAAGGCACCCGCGCGCAAATCCGCCGCCAGCTCATGCAAAGTATCGACGCATTTTTCGAACTGCTCGACGAACACTAGACATCGGAGAGGCACGCAAATGGATCTGAAGTTTGTCAAATACGAGAAGCGCGGCCATATCGGCTACATCACGTTTAATCGTCCGGAACGTCTGAACGCGCTCCATCCGCCATGCCATGTGGAAATGGACAACGTGTGGGACGATTTCGTTGCAGACAAAGCGATGTGGGTCGCGATCGTGACCGGGGCCGGCGACAAGGCGTTCTCCGCCGGTAACGATCTTCGATATACAGCGGAGAATCGCGGACAGCTCACCGAATCGATTCGCGGCAAGGGCGGCTTCGCCGGTATCACGGCCCGCTACGATATCTACAAACCGATCATCGCGGCGGTTAACGGCTTCGCGCTCGGCGGCGGATTCGAGATCGCGCTCGCTTGCGATATTATTATTGCCGCGGAGCACGCGCGCTTCGGATTACCGGAACCCCGCGTAGGTCTTATGGCGGCCGCCGGCGGGGTGCATCGCCTGCCGCGTCATATACCGCTCAAGATCGCGATGGGCATGATGCTGACCGGAAAGCACATAACGGCCGCCGAGGCGCATCGCTACGGAATCGCCAACGAGGTCGTGCCGCTTAAGGAATTGATCCCGACGGCTGAACGATGGGCCGGCGAAATTATGGAATGCTCGCCGTTGTCGGTTCAGGCTTCCAAACAATCCGCGATGAATGGACTCGGAATGACGATCGAGGCGGCGCTCGCCAAGCATTACGAGTTGCAATCGAAACTCTTCAGATCGAAAGATGCAGTTGAGGGTCCGTTGGCCTTTTCCCAAAAGCGAAAACCCAACTGGACCGGAGAGTAGGGGACCGCGACGCCCGCCACGGGCGCACCCTGCAAGGCAGACAAAGAGTTAGTCGAGATGCAGGAATTGTGGCTGTTGCGCGACGCTCTTGCGATGCTTGCCGGTGTGGCGGTGACTGCGGCGCTCCCACCGGTCGGAACCGGCGCATTCTGGGCTATCGTCGCCTTTTACGGAGTTGTTTCGGTCCTCTTCGACGATGAAACGCCGCGCGGAGTCCCCGGGATGGATTACTTCTACGCGACTCGTCCGCACCTGAAAGATCCTCAGACTTAGTGATAAAATTGTCGCGCGGGGAACAAACGTTTCGCTCGTCAAACTTGACTTAAGGCATGCACAATATGGACCCGGTTGTGCTACGATTAGCAGCATAGGTGAAAGCATGCTCATTAGTTCCGTGATTCCCTCTCCAATTTTCGAGACGCTCAAGGATTCCGAGGAGACTCTGCGCACCACGCTGGCCGAGTTGGCGCACGACAAGCGAAAACAGAAGCCGAATATCTCCGAGCGCAAGCTTGCGGAATATCTTGCCGATCAGATGGGCTATCGCGGCGCCAGGAACGTCGAGGCGCTGATCGCTTCCCGCGAGAGAATCGCCAAGTCTCGCCAGGCCGTGGGACTCGGCAAGTAAACCGACCTAACGCCCGAGGTGGCGCCCGAAGAACGTTTCGATCCTCTTCCAACTGTCTTCGGCCGCCTCGGGATCGTACTGCGCTTTCATTGGACTGATTTTTCCGATCGACGCCAGGATACCGCTGTTGTGGCTCATGAAGCTGTGCCCGGCTTCCGGATAAACTTTCACGTCGTGATCGACTCCAAGCTCGGTGAGCAGCTTGTCCAGCCTGCGGCCCTGTGACGCGAACATCTTGTCCTGTTCGCCGTAACCGCCGAGCACCGGGCATACCCCTCGCAACTGCTCGGTCGTCTTCGGAACATCGCCATAAAACGTCGCCGCGACTCCAAGCGGCGCGCGCGCCGCGAACATCAGCGCGAATCCGCCGCCCATGCAAAAGCCGATCACTCCGATCCGCGCCGAATCCACGCCCGGCTGCTGCTGCAGAAATTTGCGCGCCGCATCGAGATCCTTGTACGCGGCGCCTTCGCCGCGGCTAAGCGTCATCAAAGTGCGCGCGATACAGATGAACCGCGACCCCGGACCGTCGTACAAGTCGGGCGCGAGGGCCGCGTAGCCGAGCTCCGCGACCTTGCCGGTGATTCTCCGGATGTCGTCGTTGAGCCCGAAAATCTCGTGGATAACGATCACGCCGGGATGCTTGCGGGCATCGGCGGGCGCCGCGAACGCGGCTCGCATTGGATGTCCGTCGGCCGCGGGAAAAGTAATGTCGCTGGTCGTCATCGACTCACCCTCACTGACTGCCACAGGGCGTCTCATTTTCGTTTGCCGGGCGATCCATCAACAGCGGTGTCGGCTCGCAGAGCACTCTCCAAGAGTGTCACCGGCGGACACGGCCGAGCAGACGGCGCGCACGGGCCGATGGCGACCCTACGCGGGAGCGTCCTTCGGTGATTTTCCGCATTGCCGATGAAAAAACCGCAATGGTCGGTTGCCCTTCAAGCGCGGCAGACGGAGCGAATATAGCATCATAGCCGGAGTTGCGAGCGTACTCGGCGACCTTCTGGCAGGGCGTCAGATCATCGCCGGTCAGCTCGCGTTCAGAGACCTCGAGGATCTCGCGTACTCGCGCGTCCGTCAGATCGAGAACCCTCAATCTGACCCGCGCGTGACCGATTCGCCGTATGACTTCCAGCGGCGAGACTCCTCCTGGCTCGTGGTGGCGAAACAACTCAGCCCACGCGCCGTTCTCGCTCGACGACGCATACCAGACGCCCGGACCGCCGGCTTGGTGATACCGCCCCGTCGTTACCGCCGGATCGGGCGCGTCGAGGAGATCGTGTTGGGGCGAGCACTGATGCCAGACAATTGCCGTCAGCACGCGCGCAGCAGGTCGCTCGCGAGGAGTCTTCAACAGCGATCGCTACTCTATACGTAAGCGCCTTCGACGTAGGCATTCGCGGCATCGCGAACCAATTTGGCGTTCCCTTCGGACAGCACTTCGATCGGCCGGCGGCCGCCAAGGAGCCGATTGCGCGCATTTAGCCATTGGCCGACGCCTCGCGGCGTGAGCGTCTCTTTTAGCAGGAGAACGATCTCACGCAACTCGCGGAGCCGTTCGTCGTTCTGCGCGCGGATCGCCGAGGTCTCCTGCCAGTTCCGCACCGAACGCACAGTGGCGCCCGTGGCTTTCGCGATCGATGCCTGGGTGAGCCCATAGTCGCGAAGACGCAGCACCACTTCCCCCGCCTCGACGGCTCGATCCAGGCTCTTCACAGCGTTTGCCGATGCTTTCATAGTAAGTTGCTCGCTTCCGGTATTGTTTCCTCTTCTGTTACCTCTTATTTTTCCCTATCCGCGCCCGCAGGTCAAGGTGGTTGTCGGTTGTCGAGCCTATTTCCTTGACTCAAGGTGCAGGGGCTGCATCCGGCCCAAGGAAGCCGTGAAAAATGAAACCCACGGTGGGTTTCACATTAAATTAAGATTTTCGTTTACCGTTTTTGGTGCCTGCGTTTTTGGCTCCGCGCGGTTTCGCGCGATTTTTCGAACGCGGTCCCGAACCATAGTCGCCGAACGGATCGTCACGCTCGCGAACCGCCTGCCGAAATCCCGCCGCTTGCGCGCGCGCGACAAAATCGAGGCCTTCCTGCGTATGCCGCGCGATTCCGTCAAACAGCGAGCCTACCAGCCGCGAAGTCCCGAGCCCCATGTTCTCTGCGGTGTGATTGCAGAGCAACTTGAGCATCTGAAGTTGATTTGTCGGCACCCGCGCCATCCGCTCCGCGAGTAGCGCCGCGCGCGCTTCAAGTTCGTTGTCGGGCACGGTTTCGAGGATGAGTCCGATCCGCGCGGCCTCGGCGGCGGGGATTTCATCTCCGGTCAACAAGTATCGCTTGGCGCGCTCGAGGCCCATTCGATACACCCACATCGCGGTGGTCGGCGTGCCCCACACTCGCGACGGTGGATAACCGAACGAGGCCGATTCTGCCGCGATTATCAGGTCCGTGCACAGCACCATGTCGGTGCCTCCG
>JBGPNU010000168.1:0-7511 GCA_041487675.1 Binatus sp. (SeqCode) | reverse complement strand
TCGCTATGCGCCGGCTTGATTTCCTCGAGCTTGACGACGTGAAAGCCGAAGCGCGTCTCGACCATCGTCACCTGTCCCGGCTTCATCGCGAACACCGCGTCCTCGAACGGCTTGATCATTTGACCGCGGCCGAAGGTCCCAAGGTCGCCACCCTCGAGCCGATTCGATGGATCCTCGGAATACTTCGCAGCCAGCTTTGCGAAGTCGCCTCCCTTCTGAGCCTGCTTAAGCACCTCGAGCGCTTTGGCTTTCGCCGTCGCCCTTTCAGCGTCGGTCGCGCCGGCCGGAACCGCGAGCAGTATATGGCGCGCATGGACCTGGTCGGGATGGGTGAACACGGTCTTCAAGTTGCGATTGTAGTAATCCTGGATTTCCTTGTCGGTCGGTGCGTACCTGGCCGCGAGCGCAAGCGGCGCATAATGGATGAAGGTTATCTTGACCCGTGCCGGCTCGCGGAACTGCTCGGCGTTCTTTTTGTAAGAATCGGCGATCTGGTTCTCGGTCGGCGCAACTTTTGCGCTGAAATCGCTGTAAGGTACTTCGAGGTAGCGCAGTCCCACCCGTTCGTTGCGCAAGTTGTACGCATGGCGCGCCTCATCGTCGCTGACCTGCACGCCCGCGTTGATCATGTTGCGCAGCGTGTCGGCGATCATCTGCTTGCGCTCCTCGTTTTCATATTCACTCGGGATCAGATTGTTGCTGCGTAGCAGCTCCTGGTAGGTCTCGAAGTCGAACTGGCCGTCGCGCTGAAATGCGGGCGTGGTGGCGATCTTCTGCTGCAGCGCTTCGTCGCTGATGCTGATGCCGATATGGCGCGCCTCCTCGCTGATCAATTGCCCGTCGATCAGCCGCTCCAGCGCTTCCTGCCGCAAATTGACGTTCTGCAGCACCGCGGACGCGTTGGCGCCGTACCTCTGTTGCAAGGCCTGCCGCATCTGAGTGGCCTCACGATCGACCTGATCGCCAAGTATTTGCTGCCCGTTGATAGTGGCGACGGGGTGGATTCGGTTGAACAATCCGCCTCCGCCGAAACCCCAGAAAGCCATCACCAGCGCGAGCACGGCGAAGGGAACTTGCACTTGCCACGAGTATTGGTAACGGCGGATTCCTTCTAACATTGCACCGTTATCATACTTTACGGTCTTTTCGGTTAGCAATTGCGCAGGTTTGCTTGCTTGGCCCGTCGCCGCTTGTTAGCGTGTCGAGCAGCAGAATTGGGACGGACCCAAAGTTATTTCTCTGCCGGAAACTCTTCACATTTGGGACGTCTGGGGTCGCATTCGGGCGGGGTCTTGGGGCCGGCATTCAGGCCTGAACTGGGCAGGCTAGGGGGCAAATTCGGTGGTTCTCAATTCAATCTTCGGTTGGTTCTCCAGCGATCTCGCGATCGATCTCGGCACCGCTAACACGCTCATTTACGTCAAGGGCGAAGGCATCGTATGCAACGAGCCCTCGGTGGTGGCGGTGCAGAAAGATTCGCGTGGCTCGCGGCGCGTGCTCGCGATTGGCTCGGAGGCGAAAAAGATGCTCGGGCGCACGCCCGGCTCGATCGTCGCCATTCGCCCGCTCAAGGACGGCGTCATCGCCGACTTCGAGATCACCGAGAACATGCTCCGCTACTTCATCCAGAAAATTCACTCGGGCAAGACCCTGGTCCGCCCGCGCCCGCGAATCGTCATCTGCGTGCCGTTCGGGATAACCGCGGTTGAAAAACGTGCGGTCCGTGAGGCGGCCGAATCGGCCGGCGCACGCGAGGTCTATCTGATCGAGGAGCCGATGGCGGCGGCGATCGGCGCTGGCCTTCCGATTACCGAGCCCACCGGCAACATGATCGTCGATATCGGCGGCGGCACCACCGAGGTCGCCGTTATCTCGCTCGCCGGGGTCGTCTTCTCGCGTTCGGTGCGGGTCGCCGGCGACAAGATGGACGAGGCGATCATCCAGCACATCAAGCGCAAGTACAACTTGCTCATCGGCGAGCGCACCGCGGAACTGATCAAGATAACTATCGGATCGGCTTACCCGGGCAACGAGATCCAGACCATGGAGATCAAGGGACGCGACCTGGTCGCCGGGGTGCCCAAGATTATCGAAATCACCGATGAAGAGATCCGCGAAGCGTTGATGGAACCGGTGCGCCAGGTGGTTGAATCGGTGCGCATCGCACTCGAGCGGACGCCGCCCGAACTCGCCTCCGACATCGTTGACAAGGGAATCGTGCTGGCCGGTGGGGGCGCGCTGCTGCGCAACCTCGACGTCCTGCTGCGCGAGGAGACCGGTCTGCCGGTGACGCTCGCCGACGATCCGCTGACCGCGGTCGTGATGGGTGCGGGCAAGGTGCTGGACGAATTGTCGCTGCTGCGCGACGTGACCGTTGACTGATCGAGACCGCGGGTCTCCTGAAACTCATCGCGCGCGTCGGGCGCTATTGACGTGAGAGGCGGCTTTCTCTGGCGCAACCGGGTGCTGCTGACCAGCGGCGCGCTGCTTATCCTGTCGCTCCATTTGATCTCGACCGGGGTTCATCCCGGCGATCTCGCCGCGCGTCCGGAGTCAGCTTTCCTGGAAATCATCCGCCCGATTGACGCGGCCTTTACCCATTTTTCCTCCGGAGCCTCATCCATCGTGAACGACTACCTGGACCTCCTTCACGTGCGCGAGGAAAACGCTCACCTCCGCATCGAGCTTGCCCGGGTCACAAGCGATCGCGCGCGCCTGGCCGAACTCGAAGCCGAGAATCGGCATCTGGGCGAGCTGCTTGAACTTAAGGACGTACTCGGCCTGAGTACTGTCGCCGCCAACGTGATCGGCAGCGACGCGACCGGTCTTTCGCACACCCTGATACTCGCCTCCGGAGAGAGCAACGGACTCCGTCCCGGCATGGCGGTGCTGTCCAATCAGGGCGTGGTCGGCAAGATAATCGCCGTCAGTCCGCACGCCTCGCGAGTGCTGCTCATCGATGACCACAACTCCGCCCTCGACGGCTTCGATCAGCGCTCGCGCGCGCGCGGAATAGTCGCGGGCCTGGTCGATGACGGCCTGATTCTGAAATACACCGACCGCTCCCAGGACATCCGCGCCGGCGACACCATCGTTACTTCGGGACTCGACGGAATTTTCCCGCGCGGCCTTCTGGTCGGGACGATCAAGAGCGTGCATCGCGAAGGTCCGGGCCTGTTCCTCAACGTGTCGATCGCACCGGCGGTCGAATTTCGAGGACTCGAACAGGTGCTGATCGTCACCCAGCCGCCGCCTCACATCGACGACCAGGTCAAGGGCTGACGGAGTTGCGCCTCACCCTGCTGTTCGGATTGTTTGCGTTGCTGGGATTGGCGTTTGAAACCGCGGTCCCGCATCTGATTTCCGTTCCTTCGCTGATTCCGAACCTGATCGTAATTCTCGCGGTCGATCTTGGCCTCCGCCATCACGGTGTATTACCCGCGATGCTGGCATTTGCGATGGGCTATGCGACCGACGCGCTGGCCGGCTCGCATCCGGGACTCAACGCTTTCATGGTGACCCTGGTGTTTCTGGTCAGCTACGAGATTTCGAGCCGATTGCTGGTGACCAACGCATTTGTCGGTGCGACGGTTGTATTTTTTGGCGTGATCGCGACGGCGCTTGGCGCTATCGCCATCGGAGCGGGTTTCAGCGCGCTCGGCGATACCGGCTCGATAATGCCCTCCCTGATGCTTCAGGCCGCTATCTCGGCGCTGGTCGCGCCGCTGGTCTTTTCGATGCTGGCCGCAAGCAAGCGGTTAGCAGGATTGCCTGCCAGGGCGGCGCGTGAATAGATAATAGGCGGGAACGAATAGGTGGCGAAGTTCCGCAGTCCAAATAGCAGTCGGCAGGTTCCAAAGCTGGATTCACGCATCGCGGCGATGACCACGCTGATGATCCTGCTGTTCGGACTAGTCTCGGTCCGCCTCTACTACCTGCAAGTCCTCCATCACCATGACAATGTCGAGTTGGCCGACCGCAACCGGATTCGCATCCGGCGCGTGCCTGCTCCGCGCGGTCTGATCTTCGATCGCAATCACCGGCCGTTGGTCGATACCAAGCCGTCGTTCGACGCCGTAATTGTGCCCGAGGACTCGGACAATCTTTCCCAGACGATCGAAAGACTCGAGCGCTATACCGGCGGAGATCACATCGCCGACAAGATTTCGGACGCCGAGGAAGAGGGCCGCCCGCCCTACGAGCCAGTCACCGTCGCCGAACGCCTGGGCTGGCAACAGGTGGTCGCCCTCGAGGCGCATCAACTCGAACTTCCGGGCGTCAGTCTCGAAATCACACCGGCGCGCCATTACTTGTACGGACAACTCGCCGCACATCTGCTCGGCTACGTCGGCGAGGTCACCAAGAACGATCTCATTGCGAAGGCCGACTACCATAACGGCGACAAGATCGGAAAATTTGGGCTCGAGCGGGTCGGGGAGGACTTTCTGCGCGGCGACGCGGGCGGTCAGGAGATCGAGGTTGACGCGGTCGGACGGCGGCTTCGGGTGCTCAAGGAGATTCCCGACAAGCCCGGCCAGAGCATCGTGATGACGATCGATCTCAACCTGCAGCAGGCCGCGGAGGATGCGATGGCCGGCAAGAACGGCGCTTTCGTTGCGCTCGATCCCAACAACGGCGACGTACTCGCGATGGTCTCGCATCCGGCCTTCGACCCCGACATCTTTGGTGGCGGCGTGAAAGCGTCGGCGTGGCGCGAGCTGATGACTGACCCGAGCCATCCGCTGCAAAATCGCGCAATCCAGGGAATCTATCCGCCGGGTTCGACCTTCAAAATTGTCGATGCGATAGCCGGACTCCAGGAAGGCACCCTCAACACTGAAACCGCATACAACTGTCCCGGCGGCCTGTGGTTCGGCGGACGCGAGTACCATTGCTGGCGCAAGCAGGGTCACGGCACCATCGAGTTGCACGACGGGATCGTCCGCTCATGTGACGTTTACTTCTATAATGTCGGGCAGAAGCTCGGCGTCGATCGGATCGCGAAGTGGGCAAATGCGATGGGGCTCGGAATCAAAAGCGGAATCGACCTCGATCACGAAAACCCCGGAACTATTCCATCGTCGGCGTGGAAGCAGAAGCGGTTTCATGAGCGATGGTATCCGGCGGAGACGCTTTCGGTCGCAATAGGCCAGGGTTATGTGGCGACCACCCCGCTCCAGATGGCCCAGGTCGCGGCTATCGTCGCCAACGGCGGAATCCGCTACCGCCCGCAGTTCGTTAAGTATGTCGAAGGTCTCGACGGCAACATCGCCAAGTCGTATCCACCCAAAGTTGAAGCTCGAATCGCGATCGATCCAGCCGCGCTCGAAACCGTGAAGGACGCGATGGCCGACGTCGTTAACGGCGCCGGCGGCACCGCGCACAAGGCGCATCTCGACGACGTGATCGTATGCGGCAAAACCGGCACCGCGCAGGTCGTCGGCAGCAACGCGCCGGTCGGGGAAAGCGAGTCCGAGGACAAGACGCCTGAACAGTTCAAAGACCACGCATGGTTCATCGCCTTCGCGCCGAAAGATCATCCGAAAATCGCCGCGGCCTGTATCATCGAGCATGGCGGTCACGGCGGCAGCGCGTCCGCGCCCGTGATTCACGACGTGTTCCAGCGCTACTTTCAGCTATACCCTCCGCCCCCGAAGCCCGAGATCGCGCGCGTGCTCGAAGACAGCCCGACATCGCAATGACCGGAGCGCGGCGCTGATGGCGAGCGGCGATCGCAGATTCATCCTGCATTTCGACTGGACCCTGTTCATTCTCGTGCTTGTGCTGGCCGGAGTCGGCCTGTTGAGCGTTATCAGCGCCTCGTACGCCGGTGCGCACCGCACCTGGGATCCGCTCGTCGTTCGCCAGTTGATTTGGATCGCGGCTGGAACGGTCGCGATGCTGATCGCGGTCTTCGTCGATTACCGCGCGCTCCAGGCCTACGCCTATCCGTTCTATCTTGGCGTGATCGGACTTCTGATCGCCGTGATGGTCGCCGGTCATGCAACCGGCGGCTCGCGTCGATGGATCAATCTCGGCGTGTTCCACCTCGAACCCTCCGAGTTGGCCAAACTAGCGGTGGTGCTCGTGATGGTCCGTTATCTGCGCGAGGAACCGCCCAAAGGCGGATGGGGACTGCGCAATATGATCATCCCGTTCGTGCTGCTCGGCATCCCCGCCGCGCTGGTGCTCAAACAGCCCGACCTCGGCACCGGACTCATCCTGGTTCTGATCACGACGACCCTGATATGCGTCGGCGGACTCAACTGGCGCACGATGCTGATGCTGGGGCTGGCCGCGATGCTCGCGGCGCCGCTCAGTTGGCATTACCTGAAACCCTACCAGCGCCAGCGCCTGGTCAGCTTCATCAACCCGCAAGCCGACCCGCTCGGCTCCGGCTATCACATCATCCAGTCCGAAATCGCGATTGGCTCGGGCGGGCCGTTCGGCAAGGGATTTTTGAAAGGCACGCAGGCGCGTTTGAATTTTCTGCCCGAACAGAGCACCGATTTTATCTTCGCGGTTTTCGCCGAGGAGTTCGGTCTGGCCGGCTCGCTTGTATTGTTGACCCTTTACGCAATCGTGATTGCGCGCGGCGCATGGATTGCTCGGCACGCGCGCGATCGCTTCGGCGCGCTGCTCGCGGTCGGACTCACCGCGATCGTGTTCTGGCAGGTGGCGATCAACATCGGGATGGCGACCGGGATGCTGCCGGTGGTCGGAATCACGCTGCCGCTGGTTAGCTACGGTGGATCGTCGCTGATTGCGATGATGGCCGCGATGGGAATTCTGATCAACATCAACACCCGCCGCTACCTGTTCTGAACGACTTTCGATTTGAGGTTAACCATGCCCCGCGCAAAAAAGTTCACCGATCCCACTGACATCGAAATTGTCGAGATCCATCGCCGCTTCGTCGGCGCCATGGAGAGTGTCAGGCTCGAGACGATAAGCCCGGACATGAAACAGCGCTATTTGATTGTAATGAAATCGCTCACGGAAAAGCTCGAAATGCCAAGCAAGCCGCTGCATGAAATTTTGGGTGAAGTGATGGCTGAGGCCGGCCCGTTCATCTTCCAGGCGATGCAACGCTGAACCCCGGTACTCCAGACTCGCAGAATCAAGCGGGCCCGGCGGATGGAACATGTGGTGGAGAGAATACCGAGCCATAAGAACCATGCCTTGAGGCACGAGCTGAAAATAGGGCTTTCTGGAGAAAGGGTTAATGAACAGAAGAGAATTCTTGAAAGCAATCGGATCGGCGGCGGCGCTCCTGCCGATTTTGCCGCGCCGCCTGTCGGCGAGTACGAATTTCCGCCGGCGCCGTCCTTCCGATGCCGCATGGCCATCGCAGTCGGCGTGGAAGCGACTCGATGAAGCAGTCAATGGAAATTTGATTCCGGTAGATTTCCCTCTTTCGCAACTCAAAACTGAGCTTCTCTCGGGGAACCTGAAAAATCCGTATTACATCGGCGATCAGCCGGGGCTCACGCAGACCCTGGGATGGGTCG
>JBGPNU010000167.1:0-7560 GCA_041487675.1 Binatus sp. (SeqCode) | reverse complement strand
GTTGGCGTAGCGGAATCGAACAGTCCCATCATCCCTTCGATCACCGCGACGTCAGCGCCCGCGGAGACCCGCGCGAAAGTCGCAACCACGGTGTCGCGGGTCATCATCCAGCCGTCGAGATTATGCGAGCGAACACCCGCCGCGCGTTCATGATAAGTCGGATCGAGGTAGTCGGGCCCGCACTTGAACGCGGCAAGCTTGAGGCCTCGCGCGCGCATCGCACCCATCAGAGCAACGGTCGCGGTAGTCTTGCCTGCGCCGCTACCGGTCGCGGCGACGACGATGCGAGGAATTTTGCGCGCCAGAGTCATCGCGAGGCGCGATTCTACTACATCGCAGAGGTATTCCGTCAGGGAGCGGATGGCGTAATTCAGCCGTTCACGTTCGATGAAACCAACCGCGTTCCTGTCCCGGCTCAGTTGAACCTGAGGCGTGCGCCCTGCAAGAGTTCGGGATCAAGCAGGGTCGGATCGCCGTTTACGCTCGCGAGGATAGCCTCGTAGGGCGACTGGCCGCGGTCGCGAATCCATCGCGCGAGCGGACCGTGCTCGGATTTCGATGCGAGCAACTGGATCTCGCTTGGGCCCACGGTGAAGCTGACGCCGGCCGCCTCAAGCTCGGGACGATGGACGGGAGCACCGGGGCGGCCAAGCACGCGCGCGTAATAGCGGCTGGTCGCGCCGGGATCCTCGAGCGCGAGTACGAGGGTGCGGATGCCGGTCGCGCCGTTGCGATGCGAGCGCTCACGTGGAACTCGCTCGTCGCGCGGAGTGTCGTCCTTGATCAGGAACGGCACCTGTCCGTTGAACGGAGCCTCGGGGATCGCGAGCACCCAACTGAGATGATAGCCGTCGGGACGATCGCGCGTGAGCGGAGAGGGATCGGCGATCTTCGCGCCCGCGCGTCGCAGAGCCTCGACCGCCGCCGCGAGATCGTCGGTGCGCATACAGAAATCGATTATTCCGCCGCCTTTGTCGAGCGCGATTTGCCATGGATGTCCGGGTACGGCCTTCACGAATGCGATCAATTCGAGATAAGAGCCGTCGGCGAATGCGATGAGTGCATTGTGCGTGCCGATTGGATGTTTTCCGCCGCGGACCACGGTGAATCCGGCGCTGGTGAAGCTTGCGATCGCGGATTCGAGTTCGCTGACGACGATGACGACGTGGTCGATACCCTGGAACATGGCGGCCTCCCGAGCGCGGAGATCGGCGCTCGTAAGAATATCGAATTACTAGAGTTGCGAGCGTACCAGCAAGCGACGCGGCGCGCGGTCGGCGGTTGCGGAGGTGAGACTTACTGGAGCGCGACCAGCGGCCGACCGGCCATCGCTTGCGCGAACAACGCGACCGCGAGCGCGAAGTAGCCGATCGCAAAACTCCCGAACCACAGCAACTGCCGCGACGCCAGCGCGTCGATGCGGCTTACCAGATAACCGGCGAGCGGCAACGCCTGCAGGCTGTGAATGCCCAGAAGATGCGCGATCCTGAGGTCGCCCGCGCGCGTGCTCCAATTGAGAATGGGAAGACCCGGGCCGCCATCTGGGAGTCCGACCGTGTGCGCATGATGGCCGATCATCACCATCCCTTCCGCGCCCGCCAAGATAAAAACGGCCAGACCTGCGCGGATGCCCCACAAATATGCCGACGGCAGTTTGACCCGCGAGTCGAAAAACAAAATCAACACGACCAACGCGAGAAGAGTATCGAGCAGGATCATCTGCGCCATTGTCGAGATCACTGCGGTATTGAACGGGGTGGAAAAATTATAGTGAGAGGTCGTGCCGCGCGCCGCCTGAATTATGATCAGGACGATTTCGATTACCATCGAGATCGACACGCACCAACTGATAGCAGGCACCAGGCGTCCTCGATTGGGCAGGTAGGCGAGGAACCACGCGAGCGTCCAAACGTAGATCGTAATCGAGGTGGCGAACTTGATCGGCTTAATCCAGGGGTTAAGGCCCATGATCGATCGCGAGTCGAAGGGCGCGATCGCGAGCATCGCAATCAGCAGAACCAGATTCAGACATCCCGTAATCGTCAGCCGCGGATCGCGCCGATAGAGTTGCGCAAAGACTTCAATTGGCCGCAAGTCCCTCTCCCACAGCGAGCACGTTGCGGAGCGCGAATCTGACGATGAAATAGAGCAGGAGCCCGACCGGGCCGAACAGGAACGTCAGCACGAGGCATGGAATTACGATGAAGTGGCTAATCTCGCGCGCCTGGGAGTCGCGCACTTCCCAGCTGCCGATGAAGAGATCGAAGGCCAGGTAATGAATCCATCCGGCGAGAGCGACGTGCGGATTGGTGAAGAGCTGCATCACGCCGTCGAGCGTGCCGAAGCTGCCATGCGCGGAGCCGAAGAACGACGCGACCAGATAGAGATAAACGATCGCGAGCAGGAGAGGAATTATGACCGGCGCGATCAACAGCCGCGTCCATTTCCATCGCGGCGCGATCACCAGCAGCGCCCATCCGGGGAGCACCGCCAGATTGCAGATTCTGAACAGAATCGCAGGATCCATGATTACCACCCGTGGGCGGCCCGTCGATGCGGCGCGTCCGACTGAATCGGGCTTGTAGCAGCGCCGTGGGCGGCTCGCAAGCTGGTAGATGGTCGCCACTGTCGGGCGGGCAGGCGTCAACGGGAGATTCGATGGCGGCCGGGGCCAAACTCGTTTCGTTGGGCCGCGAGCGGTGCGTCGTCGAAGCTGACGCGAGCCGTCACGCCGTCGGGAATCGCCACCTCGCCGCCGCGCTCGCGATCGAGCTTCACCTCGATGAGTCCGTGCGGAGTCGGAACGCGGCCTTCGAGATATCTCAGAGATCCGAACCGTGGTGCGATTTCAGCGCGCGAGTAGCCGGGCGCGGCGGGCCGCACCCCGAGGACCCAGGTGGTCAAATCGTAAGTTGGAGTGGCGGACCAGGCGTGGCATCTGCTGCCGGTGCCGGCGCGGGCGTCCCAGTACTCCTCGAACGCAGTGTCGCCGCGCTCGATCTGCGGCCACCATTTCATGCATCGAGCGGGAATCAGATCGCGGCGGCCGGCGCGGACGATCGCGTCGTGCAGAAAGTGCGAGAAGAACGGCTGCGCGGCGACCACGTTGTGCTCGACGTCGAAGGTCATGTGCTCGTCGGGATCCATACGCTGCATCAGATAAGCGGAGAGGTTGTCGGAGATGGTGGGCGTGACGACGACGCGGGATTCATCGAGGATGTACTCGAGCATCCGGGGCCAGCGATCGCGCGGGGCGCATCCGGACACGATTGCGATGGCGTTGGTCTGCTGGCTGACACGGCGCCGCGGACCGTTGCGATCGGCGGCGTCCACGTAAACGCCGGCGGCATCGTCCCAGAGGAGCTCGAACGCAGCGCGAGTTCGTTCGGCGCGACTATGAGCGTCGGCGGCGGTGTGCGAATCGGCCATGACGGTCCAGGCGAGCGTCGCGAAATCGTCGAGTGCCGACGCGTAGAGCGCGTCGAGCGCGCCGGTCACCTCGGAGCGCTCGGTCATCGCCCAGTCGATGAAGATCCATCCCGGCATCGCGCGAATCAGTCCGTCGGATCCGCGGTAACGCTCGAAGGCGGCCAGCACGCCGGCGGCGGTCGGCATCAGCTCGCGCACCGTGGCGCGGTCGCCGGAATATTCGAAGTAGCGGGCGAGCGCGCGGATCCAGTGGAGTGAGTAGTCGGGAATCGTGGTCGAGGAAATGGAGAGATCGCACGCAGCGGCCATCGCAAGCAATCCGTCGGCGCGGCGGGAGTGTGCGCAAATCCGCAGATGGCGTGCGACCAGGCGCCAATCGGTGTTGGTCGTGTAGGTCAGCAGTGCGTGGATGTAGGAGTCGCCGAGCCACGCGCGCTGCTCGCGGCCGGGACAATCGATGAACGCGTCGGTGGAGCATAGTTCCAGAGTGCGCGCACCGACGCGCCAGATTTTGTTGAGCGCGGGATCGTCGCATTCGAAATACGCCTGGTCGTCGCGCGGATAGCGCCGCTCGATCGCGCCGACGGATTCGATTGCCGCACCACCGCGCGTAACGATCGACAAATAGCGGAAGCCGACTGACTCATAGGACTCGACGCGCTCGGGCGCGCCGCCGCCGACGATATAGCGCATCGCAAAGTGGCGCGGATTTGTCTCGGCAGTGGAATCAGCGCGGAGGTCCTCACCCGAATAGAAATCGACGATCGAGCCGGCCGGACCGCGTACGACTGCCCATGGCGTCGCGAGCGTAATCATCCCCGCGTCGTAGGTGACGATAGCGTCGGGGCCGCCTCCGGACGCATCGGCGGTTGGATAGGCGTGCCGTGGATCATCGGTATCGAGAACTGCGACGCCACGGTGCGACAGTTCGGTGAGGGCGACATCGATCGCGGTGAGCGGTGCTATGTCGTCGTGCTCGGGAGCAGTGAAGGGTTCGACGGGGATTCGCTTGCGATTGGGCGAGAAGGTGCCGGCGGACAATTCGACCGCCGGCTCCCATCCGGAATCGTCGAAATCCGCGTCGGCCCACCCTGCCGGTACCGCGGCGCCGTCGAGAATTTCGATCGGCGGTACAGGCAGCGCTTGCGGCCGTGCGACGTCCTGCCGGTAGGGCGCGGGGCGTCCTTTCCACGAGCCGTCTGAAATTACGCCGATAGCAGGCGATTCGAAGGCAAACGATCCGAAACCGATGAGGAAGCTGGGCGCCGCCGGACGCCACCATGGACCGGGCAATCCGTAAAAGCGCGCGAGCGCCGCGATCGCGTTGCGTCCCGGGCGCAGAAAGGGTGCGAGATCGATCTCAGTCCATGCGAGACGCTCGGGCACGGAGCGCGCGGGCCCGCGTGAGATCTCAACGCCGTTGACAAACAGAACGAAGCGCGAGTCGGCAGTCACGCGAGCGGGTACCGACGCCGGTATCGAACCCAGTTGAACCGTTCGGCGCAAGTAACAGAATCGATTCCAGGTTTCTTTCGGCGGAAGGCCGGCGGGTGCGATGGGAGAGACGGGCGACGCGGCTGGTGCGGCCCAAATCCATCGGGCATTCCAGATTATTGGCCACTTCGATTCGGGCATCGATCCTCTGCCTCTCAATACGGGCGCGCAGCTTTGCCGATAATCTCGCGCGCGACGAGAGTCTTCATGATCTGCGCGGTGCCGTCGCCAATCTCGAGTCCGATAACATCGCGCATCCGCTGTTGATGGGGCAGATCGAGACTGAATCCGAGATGACCGTGGAGCAGGAGGCATTGATGCAGCACTTGCGCAGCCAACTCGGGCGCGAGCCATTTGGCGCCGGCCGCGAGCCATCCGTGCGGCTCGCCGCGATCCTTGAGCCACAGCGCCTCGTAGCAAAGCAGACGCGCAGCGCGGAGCCGGATCGCAGCTTCGGCGAGCGGGAACGAGACACCCTCGAAGCGTGCGAGTGGAGCGCCGAAGGCCTCGCGCTCGGCGACGTATGCGCAGGTTTCATCGACGCTCTGCATGGCGGCGCCGATACACATCAGGCCGATGAGCGAGCGGCTGAAGTCGAATCCCTGCATCACCTGGACGAAGCCAGCGCCCTCCGCGCCGATGCGAGAAGCGGCGGGCACTCGCACAGCGTCGAAGAATAACTGGCCGCGGCCGATCGCGCGTGAGCCGAGATCGCGAAAGCGGGTGCGGGTTACGCCGGGCGAGTTGAGATCGACGTAAAAGGCGCTTACGCCGCGAGCGCCGGTCTCGAGCGTTCCGGTGCGCGCCATCACGATAGCGGTGGCGGCTGACGACGAGAACGAAATGGAAGTTTTCTCGCCGCTCAGCAGGTAGCAGTCGCCGTCGCGCCGCGCCTGCATCGCGATGTGTGCGGCGTCGGAGCCGCCGGCGGGCTCGGTGACGGCCAGCGCGGTGACGACTTCGCCGCGGCAGATCGGTGGAAGGAACGCGGCCTGCTGGCGCGCGTCGGCGCTGCGCGAGATTATCGCGCCAACCAGCGCCGAGAGCAGCAGTACATACGCGGCGTTGAAATCGCCGCGCGCGATTTCCTCGTGCGCGATCCCGAGCGAGACATAGTCGAGTCCGGAACCGCCGAGTTGCGATTCGACCATCGGCGCGAGCACGCCAAGCTCGCCAAGTTTCCGAATCAGCGATGGAGGCAGGTCTTCATCGCGATCGCGCGATGCGTAGTTGGGAAGGAGTTCGCGTCGGGCGAAGTCGCGCAGCGTTTCATGCAACAGCTTCTGCTCGGCGCTGAGCGCAAAATCCATAGTCGCGAGCCTCAATTCGACGGGTCGTTTTGGGTCGGCACGGTCACGGCTTGCGGCGGCGCTCCGGACGGGCCGACCCACTCGGGAAGGCTCTCGAGCCCGCCCAGGTGAACGTTGGGGGTCGGTTGTTCGACCGTCTCTTCGCGGTCGTCGGCGCCCATCTTGTCCATGTAGTGCTGGGTGACCTGCTTTTTCACTGCATCGGGCGACAGATTCGGCTGCATGCCTTGGCTGTGCGCGAAGTCCGCGCGGCTGCCCGCATCCATGCCGAGCCAGATCTGACTCGCCTGCGCCGAATTACCGTGATTCATCGCCTCCATGAACTTTTGCTGATCGGTTTCCCTTTTATGAAAGGGCCAGCATCCCGCGAGAATGATTGCGGACGCCGCAATCAGGAACACAAACGTGGGTTTGGTTTTCGCTGACATCGAGTTTCGCCTCGCGCTCAGAACGTGACCACACTTCGAATCGATTTGCCTTCGTGCATCAGGTGAAAGGCGTCGTTGATTTTTTCGAGCGGCATAACGTGCGTGATCAAATCGTCGATGTTGATCCGGCCATCCATATACCAATCGACGATCTTCGGAACGTCGCGCCGCCCACGCGCGCCGCCAAAAGCGGTTCCTTTCCAGGTGCGTCCGGTGACGAGCTGGAACGGGCGCGTCGATATCTCCTGGCCCGCGCCCGCGACGCCGATGATAACGCTGGTACCCCATCCGCGCTGACAGCATTCGAGCGCCTGGCGCATGAGCCTGGTGTTGCCGACGCACTCGAAGGAGAAATCCGCGCCGCCGCCGGTCAGGTTCACAATGTGCGGCACCAGGTCGCCCTCTACGTCCGTGGAATTTACAAAATGCGTCATCCCGAATTTCTCTGCGATCGTCTTTCGCGCGGGATTGAGATCGACCCCGACGATCATCGAAGCGCCCGCCATCCGCGCGCCCTGCACGACGTTCAGGCCGATACCGCCGAGACCGAAGACGACGACGCGATCGCCGGGCTGCACCTTTGCGGTGTTAAGGACCGCGCCGATTCCGGTCGTGACGCCGCATCCGATGTAACAAATCTTTTCGAACGGCGCATCGTCGCGAACTTTCGCGAGTGCTATTTCGGGCACCACCGTGAAGTTCGCGAAGGTCGAAGTGCCCATGTAGTGATGAAGCATCTTGCCGTCGCGCGAGAATCTGCTGGTGCCGTCGGGCATGACGCCACGGCCCTGGGTCTCACGAATAGCAGTACAGAGATTGGTCTTGCCCGAGAGGCACGCGGGACAATTGCGGCATTCGGGAATGTAGAGCGGAATGACGTGGTCGCCGCGCTTGAGCGT
>JBGPNU010000166.1:0-7596 GCA_041487675.1 Binatus sp. (SeqCode) | reverse complement strand
GCCGCGCCGGTGTGTTGAAGAAATAATCCTTGGCCGCGAGCACGCGCAGATCGTCGCCGATCGCACCGAGCGCGTATCCGACCAGGCTGAAGTCCAGATGACTCGAATGATTCGCGACCACGATGAAATTGCGATTTGCGGGAATATTGCCGCGCCCGAGAATTGTCGGCTTCAGCCATCCGTCGAAAATCGCGCGCTCTGCCCCGCGAACCGCCGCGCGCCCCAGCCACTTCAGCTGCGCCGGCAGCTGAAGGGTGTACGGCTCGGCGAACTTCGCGTATGAGGGCATTCGCTGGCGCCCGTGTCCGCCCGGCTGCATCGACAACTGCTGCAGGTCCGCGACGGTGCGCAAGTCGGCGATCTCCTCGGGAGCAATCTCGCGGCCTGCGCGCTGGCCGATAAGCTCGCCGATTTCAGCCAGCGCCAGCGAATCGAGTCCCAGGTCCTCGATCAGGCGCGTCGCCGGAGTGATATTGACCGGCTCCGACGCGGCCAGCGCCAGCGCCTCGGCGAGCCAGGTCTCGACTTCGGAATTGGCGGCTTCAGCCTCGGTATCTTTGTTGCGGACGTCGATCATCCGGCGGATTATCGTGGCGGCCTCGCCGCGTTTGATCTTGCGGGTGCGCGTGCGCGGCAATTCGGCGTCGATGAAACGCAGGATTCTGATTCGTTTGTACGCGCTCAGTTCGCTCGCGACTTTTTCGAAATCGCCGCGCAGCCGATCCTCGACCGCGCGCCGGCTCTCGCCGCGCGAATATGCCGGCACCACCAGTGCGGCGACCTGCTCGCCCTGACCCACCTTCAACCCGACGACCGCCATCTCCTTTACGTACTCCGAACGACCGTAGGCTTCTTCGAGCTCTGCGATATAAATGTTGTTGCCGCCGGAATCGACGATGACTTCCTTCGCGCGCCCGACGATATACAAGCGCCCGTCGCCGTCGAATCTCCCAAGGTCTCCGGTACGGAGCCATCCGTCGCTTAGAACTTCCAGGGTGGCGGCCTCGTTGCGGTAGTAACCAGTCATCACGTTTGGCCCGTGCGCCACGATTTCGCCGATCGATTCACCTTCCGGTACGAGCTTGATATCGACGCCCGCTAATGGCTTGCCGACCGAGCCAACCCGGCGCGCTTCGTCGGGTCGCGCGACAGCCAGGACTGGCCCGGCTTCAGTCAGGCCGTAGCCTTCGAGCAGCGGAATCCCTATATCGTTGAAAAAATCCGCGACCCGATGCGGCAGCGCAGAACCGCCGCTGACCGCCAGCCTGAGCCGCCCGCCGAGTGCGGAATGAACCTGGCGGAATACGATCGAACCGAAGTTGAGGCCTGAGTTCGTGTCGAGCCGGCGGTTGAGATCGCGCAGATTGTCAAACGCAGCGTGGAAGAAGGGCCCGCGCCCCTCGACTTCGTCAACGATTCGCCGATGCACCGCCTCCCACACCGCGGGCACGCCGATCAGCGCCGTCGGACGGACGTCGGCCAGGGTTCTGGACAGTGTCTTCGCATCAATCTCGAGCGGATAGACAATCGTTGCGCCGCTCGCGATGGGCAGCAGCATCCCGCAGGTGAACTCAAACGTATGATGAAGCGGCAGCAGCGACAGCACGACGTCATCAGCGGCCAGAATGAAGACCCGCGAGAGCATCGCGATTTCCGCGGCGAAATTCCCATGCGTCAGCATCACGCCTTTCGGCGCGCCAGTGGTGCCGGAAGTAAACACGATCGACGCGAGCGCTCTTCGTTCGTGCTGCGCGGGCGTTTTCGCATCGCCCCGCAAAATGAACGGCCGTCCGAGTTCGGCCATATCGAGTTCGAGAATTTTAGGATTTGCATCGCCGATCGACGCGCCGAGGCGTTTATGCACCGCACTCGATCGGAGTGCCGCCGCAGGCTCCGCAATCTTGCAGATCGGCGCGAGCTCCTCGGCGGAGATCAGATGATCGAGCGGCACCGCGACCGCGCCTGCACACAGAATCGCAAAGTAGCCAAGCACCCAGTCGGGCGAGTTCTCGCCTATCAACAGCACACGATCGCCCTGCTTGATTCCTCGCGTCGCCAGCAGCAGCGCCGCGCGATGCGCCTTGTCGCGGAGTTCGCGGTAAGTGATCTGGGTCTGCTCCCCCGAGGGCCGCCGCGCGATCATCGCGACCTGCGATCCATATCGCTCCGCCGCGCGATCGAGCATATCGACGAGGTTGCGATGACGCGGCAGGGACTTCGGCCGCCCGCGCGTATGCAGATCGAGCTGCGGAAAGATGTGGCGGCGCAGTCCGGGCAGATGGATGTTGATCCAGTAGTCGCGCCAATCGATCAGATCGGGACGAAAAGGATGGCGCCCGGCGTCAGCGGGCCTGAGCGTCGCATAGAGCGCGCGAATATTTCCGGCGTGAAAGGTGTAAACGAGTTCCTGGATGTAAGGGCGGTAAACCTCGACCAGGTCGCGCGCTAGATCGGTGTTCTCCTTGAATTTCCGGATCCCGCTTTCGATTTTTTTCGCGCGCTGATTTTCCGCGCCGACTACATTGCGGACGAGTTCCGCGCCTTGTTCGAGAATTCGTGGAATCGTTCGGCTGGCCAGGTCGTAGGTGTTCTGCGACACGACCACAGCTTCCAGATGCCGTCCGAGCCAGCTCATCGTGCCGCCTTCCTTGCGATGCTCGCTGCGATTGCTGAGCGCGGTCAGCTCGACCAGCCGGCGCATCGGGAGCGGATTACGATCCGACGTGCAGAGCTGGTAGATGGGCTTTTGCCTGCGGAGCAGCAGGGCGGCGAGGATCGGAATCATCGCGTGCGCGGCGAGATCGACCGGGATCACGTCGAGCACCAACTCGGCCTTCGCCGGATAAAAGCGGTAGCCGCGTCCTGCAAGGTAAGTCAGCGGAGCGCTGGTGTTGACGCCCTGGTTCCAGCCTGGAAACGGATCGCGAAGCGCGCTTTCGATTATCGCCGGGCGCACCACGGTGACGTTTAACCGCTCCCGCTCGGCAAGCACCAGTTGTTCGCCGAGACTTTTCGTGTAGCTGTATGTGTTGGGCCATCCCCAACTCTGCGCGCGCCTCCGCCCGACGTCTTTCAGGCGCTCTTCGACCCATTGCTTGCGCCGATGCTCGACTGCGGATTCGCGCGGACTTTCCGCGTCAAGGTCGTCGTCGCCGCGAAACTCGGCGTGACGGACCTGATCGCGCGACTCGGCCTCGACGCGTGCGATCGCCGCGAGCGCATCGCGAACTTCGCGCTCGAGACGAAACGACTTGCGCCCCTTCGGACACCAGTTCTCGGGGAGGTCGTCTTCGTAGCGATGCCCGTCGGCGATTCCCGCGACGTAGCAGGTCGATATGTGCATCATCGCGGCGCCGATGCTCGCGCAGAACTCGATGACATTGGCGACACCGGTGGTGTTGACCTCGACTGCTTTTTCCAGCGACGCTTCGAAGTTCACCAGCCCGGCGCAGTGCACGACCGCGTCGAGGCTGCCCGGCTTGAAGGGCTTTGCTTCGTCGCCGAGCAGGCCGGCGTTGGTGATATCGCCCGGCACGATGACGATCTTTTCCTCGACGTAGCGATCGAACCGGTCGCCCAGTTGTGCGCGGACTGGCGCCATCGCGGGCGAATCGAGAATCTCGCGCCGGTAGCGGCTGACGCTGCTGCGCAGATCGCCGCGGATGAGCAAATAGATTTTCTCGATTTCAGGATGCCACCGGAGGATCATCGCGAGAAAAACTTTGCCGAGAAATCCGGTCGCGCCGGTCACCAGGACGCGCCGTCCCTTGAACACCTGCTCGAGCGGAGGCATCGCGGATCCGCCGCGCGCCACGATGCCATGTTTGCCCAGGTTACTCGACATCCGCGATCACCAGCGGCGGCAAATGCAGATAGGTTATCGAGGCCGAGCGGCCGAGTTCCGAGGTCGCCATCGCGATCGCCTCATCGAGCGTATCGGCCGCTTCCCAGCCCATTCGCGCCGCGACTTCGGGCTCTTCGCATCCCGCCGCAATCACCCGGCCGAGGTGCTGACGCGCCGGCTCGCCCCAGTACCACATGTAGAACGGATGCACGCCGTGGTACGCGTTGCCGTAGCGGTACATATGGATGTAGGTCGGGTTGCGGGCGAACTCGCGCTCGAAGTTCTTCTCGAGTTCGACGGCGTCGGTGGTCTCGGCGAGGCATCGATGGAAAAACTCGATGTAACTCGGATGGTGCTCGGGATGGAACTCGTCGCGCAACGGATGACAAATGATCATGGTGCCGCCTGCGCGGACCAGCGGTTTGTTGCGGTACATGTTGAACAGGTAACCGAGCCCGGTGCACTGCGCGAGAACCGGATTCATGATCGAGTTCACATTGTAAGGGCAGATGTAAGGAACCCCGACGATTAGGATATCGGCCTGGCCCTTCACCGGCACCGCGTATTGCTGGAAGACCCGGGCGAGCGCTTTCTGATGCACCGTCTCGGTGTCGCCTGCCCACACGCCGATCATTCCGTAGGGCGCCGCATAGTTGTGCAAGACCTGGCGGCGAAGCGCGCTCGACATGTTGCGCAGCGTCCACTGAAAGCCCTTCAGCCGGGTGCGATCCCAATCGGTGAAGTGGTCTTCGTTCTTGTGCAGGAAATCGAGCATCCCGCCGTACATTCGCGTGTTCACCGCGGTCTCGATCTGAAAAATATTCAGCGACTCGTGGATAAGCTTGCCCATCCGATCCGATGATCGATGCAGCGCCGAGCGGGTCGGATCCATGAACGAATGCGAATCGCGCAGCGTCGCCGGGTTATGGTGATGGCGCAGGCTCTGATAAGGCGCGAGACCCACCGCGACCGACTTGTGCCCGCCGTCCATCGGCACCAGGTTGATGTTCAGATAGATGAGCAGGTCGGAGTCGGCGGCGCGCTTGGAAAGCCAGACTTCCTCGCCATGCCCGGTCTTACCGAGCATCGCAAGCTCGGCGCGATTTTCCGCGTCGAAATTGTACAGACGGTCGGGCCAATACTGTTTGAAAGCGCGCTCCCCCACGATCCGGCGAATTTCCGCCTCGGTCATGCGCCGATGCAGTGAGGTCGCGATCACCAGATGCACGTCGTCAACGCCGTAGTCGGCAAGGGTTTGCAACACCTGGTTCAAGAGGCGCTCGCGGATATCGGGCCGGCGCATCTGCGGCAGCGGCAGGCTGATGTCGTCGATGGCGATCGTCACGCGCATGTTGGGACTGAGCTGCGCGAACAGCGGATCCTGGTTCTCGGGATGGAGGATGGCGTAGCGAATCGCCTGGTCGGCGTCGGCTAGCGCCTCCAGCGGCGGTGGCGGATAGATCACGCGGGTGCCCACCGGCAGCTTCTCGAACAGGAATTCCTCGCCGTAGGGAATTATGCGGCGCTCGGAGCGCCGATTCACCGTCACGATCAGATCGCGGCGCGCACCGACTTCATGGCGAAGCTCGGCGGTCTTGAGTTCCTTGAGCTTGCCTTCAGGACGCGCCATCCGAACCTCGGGTAGTTTGTTCGCGGTCTCGATCGCCGTCGTATTTGACCTCCAGGAGATCGTCTAAACCGGCGCCGGTGTCTGAAAAATGACGGACATCTGAAAGAACACGATCCTGCGAAGACGGGGTTTTCTCGAAACGGATCACTGGCCATTGCCGATTGGTCGCGGCGGCTCGCAGCCGGCGGTCGGGATTGACGGCTACCGGATGCCCGAGTGCGGCGAGAAAGGCGGTGTCGTAGTGCTAATCCGCGTAACCCCAACAATCGGCGAGGTTGATATCCCGCTCGGCAGCATATTGTGCGCACCAAACTGCCTTCTCATCGCTGGCCATCACCGGCGTCGCCAGGCGGCCCGTGGCCAGGCCTCGGCTGAAGACAAATCGGTTGGCGGCGAAGTCCTCTATTTCGAGATGGCGCGCGAGCGGCGCCACGATGAAATCGGGCGAACCGGTTACCAGCACGGGTGCGATTCCGGCGCTGCGATTTGCCTCGATCAGCTCGATTGCGCGCGGATACATATTGCGAATCAATATCCGCTCGCAATATTCCTCGCCGAGCGAGAACAGACGATCGCGCGAGACGCCCTTGAAGGCTTCGAACAGGACGGTATTCAGGAGCCGGCGGTCGCGGCGCTCGGCAAGGTAGAGTTGCGGGATTCGGGCGGCGAAGCCCAGCAGGTACGACAAACGCCCGCTCCATTCGCCGACATTGGCGAGCATGAAAAGAGCTGCATGCACCAGGTTCAACCCGACCAGGGTGCCGTCGAGGTCGTAAAAGGCGGCGCGGGGCGGATTCACGCGCGCGCCGGCCGCGGGTTTGCGATTGTAAACTGACATGTCAGTCTAGTTTTTGCTCCAAAAAAAATGCCGCGCCGGGGTCGGATTGCCCAGCGCTTTCGCTTCGCGGACGTATGAACTTCAGCAGCTCGGGCCGCGCCACGCCTCGGAGTCCGAAGTCCAGGATCTCTTCCACAAATTCCGCCATGACGGTCTCGCGGCTGCGAGAGATCATCCCGATTACTTCCTTGATGCCCCCTAAGATTGCGTACGAGGTCGCGCGCGTGTTCGACTTGCGCACCAGGTTCATCTCGATTCCGAGATCGAGCGAGCGCTGAATCAGCGCCGCGATTCGATCGTAAAAATCCTGAATTTTTTCGTCGAGCTCACGGTCGAAGCCGGTCGAATGGTTGAGCAATATGTCGGTGAGTTCGCGTTCGGCGAGCACGTAGGCAAGCACCCGGCCTAGGTTATCGCGCAATTGCTGGACCGGATCGGGATGCTCGGGGCCGACCCGCAGCCGTTCGATCCGGCTCGTCAGTTCGCCAAGGACCTGCTCGAGCAGCTCCTCGAAGAGGTCCTTCTTGTTCTGAAAATAGAGATAAAAAGTGCCGCGCGCGATTCCGGCGCGGGCGATGATGTCCGCGACGTTGGTCCTGTGATATCCCTTGCGAGCGAAAATGCGCTTGGCGTGGCGCAGCACCTGCGCGCGTCGTGCTTGGCGTTCCATCGCGGTGATCCCTTCGAAGATTTCACGCTAGTCCACGGATACTTTTAGTGTCAAACCAATGACGGCAGTACTATGCTCCGACTGATTTGCATTTTGGAAGGAATTTTCGGACCGTATATCTCGCGAGCGATATTTTTCGGGAGGACATCTGATGGCTGAATCATCGTTTTGGACCAAAGTTCATGCGGCTGCCGCTCAGGCGACCTGGGCGTATCTCGCGACCACCGATGGAATCCATCCCAAGGTTCGTGTGGTGCATCCCGCGTTCGAGGGTGAGCGCGTATGGGTCGCGACCGGACGCTGCTCGGCCAAGGCCCGTCAGATCGGAAAAAATTCCAACGTGGAACTCTTCTACCAAATCGGCGCCGAGATGGTTCATCTGACCGTGACTGGCAAGGCGACCTTTGTTGAGGACCTGGCCGAGAAGAAGCGAATCTGGAATGGGCACGTCTTCGATTACGACCTGGGGCAGTTCTGGCCCGCAGGGCCCGAGTCGGAAGACTTTGGCCTAATGCTGATTACGCCGACGCGCATAGAGTTGACCTCGCTGCCCGAAATGACGACAGGCAAGAAGCCGGAAGTCTGGCGCGGAGCTCGAAAGTGATTACTCAAAT
>JBGPNU010000165.1:0-7627 GCA_041487675.1 Binatus sp. (SeqCode) | reverse complement strand
GTCTCGAGCGTCATGCGGCCCGACTTGAGACTGCGCTTGAGCGTTTTCCAGACCCCGGGCTCGATCGCCGCATCTTCCATGTCGAAGACGAGGAAACCGCCGTGCGATTTTATGAAAGAGCCGCCGATGATGCGCGTGAAGTTGCTGCCCGATCGTCCGAGCGGATCGATCCACCGCTCGATGGCGCCAAACAGATTGCGATAAGTCGGCGCGTCCTCGAGCACCACCGGCGCGCCGCGGGTCGCCGAGTTATCGACCAGGACGTTGACCTGGTATTCGAACCATCGCGGGCCATCTTCGAGTGCGGGAGGCCTCGGGCCCTGCTCGGCGGGCTGTTCGCGGAAGCGATCGAGGTTGCCGAGCATATGCTCGGCGACCTGATCGAGCCAGGAAGCGACCGCGGGATTATTAAAGCGATGCTTTAAGTCTTCGATCGAGGGAGTGATGAGCCGCGCCGCGAACGCGCGCTCGATTGCGCGAATATCGTCGATCAGCTCGCGCATCATCTCCTGCTGGCGAAGGGTCAGGGTCCCGAGTTCATCGTGCAACTCGACCTGGATCTTGGCCAGGCGTTCGCGCTCGGCGTCAGTCTTTTCCGCCATCGCCTTGTTCAGCGCCTCGGGCGACTCGGGCATCTTGCCGTCGAGCAGCGGGATGAAAATGACCTGGCCGGTCGGCGCGCTCTGGATCGCAAAACCGCGCTCGCGCGCGCGAGCCTCGAGGTTCCCGAACAGTTCCTGCGCGCGCTTGTTGTACTTGTCGCGCAGACTAACGCGCTCCTGATCGAAGTCCTCGCGCCGGAACGCCTTGGGCAATTGCTCGAGCACGAAGCTCAGCAGCTCGCCCATCCGCTCGCGAAGCTCGACGCCCTGCCCGGGCAACAAATAAATCGCGACCGGAGATTCGGGGTTTCTGAAATTGTTTACGTACACCCAATCACCCGGCGTCGGCATCGCAGCCGCTTTCTCGCCGAGCAGGCGCAGGACCGACTCGCGCTCATGGCGGGTGCGCAGTCCGCTCACGAAGACGTTGTATCCGGGCGCGTCGATTCCGATCGCGAGCCGGATTGCGTCCAATGCGCGTTCCTGCCCGAACAGCTCGACCAATCCGTCGCCGGACGCGGCGCGCTCGAGCGCGGCGGCGTCGAGCAAAACTGGGATGCGCAATTCGGATGCGCCAAGCTCGGCGAGCGATGGTGCGGGAAGCAACGCGGCGTTGGCGCCGGTAGCGATGGAGTCGCTGTTGTCGGTCATATAAGTAGCGGCGTCCGGAGCAGGCTCAAACATCCTTGAGCGAGATTCGACGCCCTTTCTTTTTGGGCAGCGTGATGATCAGCGTGCCTTCGGACCATCTCGCGGTCGAAGCTTCACCGTCGATCGCGTCGGAAAACGAAAACGATCTTTGCAGCATCCCGCCGAGCTTCTCGGGCATCTGAAGCGCGAGCCGCTGGCCTGACACTTCGACCTGGATCTTCGCGGGATCGACGCCGAGCGCCGCGACCCGCACCTCATAGCGATCAGGATGTTCGATCACCTGGGCGCGTTCGACCGGACCCGACTCCGTACCGCATTTCCATCGATCAATCAGCAGTTCATCGAAGAATTCGTCGAAGGCTCGATCGAAGTCCTCGATTCCAAATCCGCGGCGGGTGGCCATATGCTCAGTTTCCCACGATTTTCAGGCAAATGTAATGCAGGATAACGACGCGGTCGAGACTCGGGCGGGGGCGCAATCGAGCGCGCGTTGCCGAGCGTATTTCGCTTGCCACCAATAACGCTTGCGGCGTATGGTTCCGACTGTGCCAACCTTTTCAAAAATCGTCGCCGCGACCGACTTCTCCGAGGACTCGAATCTCGCGCTCAGCTTCGCCCAGGAGCTTGCGCTCAAGTTCTCCGCCGAGATCATAGTGCTCCACGTCGATCAGCCGCTCGCGCCGGTAATGATGACGCCCGAACTCGGACCGGCAATGGACGTTGGCGCGATGGGCCGAATCGCCGAGGAGCAGCGCCTGCTCGCGCAGCGCGAACTCGACAAGATAGCCGGCAATCTGCGCGCAGCCGGTATCAAGGTGAAGAGTCTGCTCAAGGTCGGCTCGCCGTTCCTGGAGATCCTGCACACCGCGCAGAACGAGGGCGCCGATTTGATCGTGCTCGGCACCCACGGACGCACCGGACTCGCGCATGTCCTGCTGGGCAGCGTGGCGGAGCGCGTCGTGCAGAAGGCGCCCTGCCCGGTGCTGACGATTCGTCATCCCGATCGCAAGTTCAAACATCCGCTCGACAAGTAGCCTCTTAACCGATCGGAAAACGACACCGTCGTCGCGAAACCGGTCGGCCCGCTATTTGCCGGTGAATTTGGGCGCGCGCTTTTCCAGAAACGCCTTCACACCTTCCTTGAAATCATTCGAGCGCGTCATCATTTCCATCGATGCGTCGTCGTCGCGCACGCCGGTGGCGAGGTCGGTGAACAGATGCTGATAGATCATCTTCTTCGCTTGCGCTACGCCGAGCGGCGAACATTTGCTCGCAATCCCCGATGCGATCTCGCGCGCGGTAGCCATCAATTTGTCCTGCGGCACAACGCGATTTACCAGGCCCATTTCCAGCGCCTCGTTCGCATCGACCAGCCGCCCGGTAATCGCAAGCTCAACCGCATGCGCCAGGCCGACGATTCGCGGCAGCATCCAACTGCTCCCGTGCTCGATCGCAAGCCCGCGCTGCGTGAATATCAGCCCGAGCCGCGCGTTGTCCGATGCGATCCGGATGTCCTGATAAAGACAAGTCGTGAAGCCGAGTCCCACGCACGCGCCGTTGATCGCGCCGATTACAGGAGTGTTGAGCGCCAGCAGCCATGAGTAGGAGGTCCGGTAGTCGGCGCGCTGCTTGCTCATCCAGGGGTCAGGCTCCTCGGCCACGCGCGCCGAAGCATTACCCGACGCGATATTCGAAAGCGCGCCCATGTCGGCGCCCGCGCAATACGCGCGGCCGGCGCCGGTGACGATTATCGCGCCGACCTCGGGGTCGCGCTCCGCGTCCATCATGGCAGTGCGCATCTCCGCGCCCATCTTCGGCGTCCATGCGTTCATCTTCTCGGGCCGGTTCATCGTAACCGTAGCCACGCGATCCTTTTTCTCGTAGATGATTTCGGCAAAGTTCATTTTTCCCTCCGATTCTGAATCCGACGGCGCGACCTCAAGTCTTGCTCCAAACATTTCTGAAGCGATCAAAGCACTTCGGAGTCGTGAAATCTAACGGCGTGCGACCGTCGCATCGCGGCTTTCATCCGTCGGCGATGGCTGTTAGTAAAGCCCTGATGTTTGTATCACGCCGCGGTCAAGTTTCCGCCAAATACCTTCGCGCGACGGTCATATCTGTTGCGCTCGCGATTTCGTTTTCGGTCGCACCACCATCTTTCGCCGCGGACGCGGCGCCAGATCGCTCCGCAGTCGGAACGCATGGGATGGTTGTGTCAGAGAGCGAGCAGGCCGCCGGCGCGGGGCTGGAAATATTGAAGCATGGCGGAAATGCCGTCGATGCGGCGGTCGCGACTGCGCTCGCGGTGGGAGTGACCAATCCCGCTTCGTGCGGAATCGGCGGCGGCGGCTTCATGCTGATTTACATCGCGAAGGACCGCGCTTTTTACGCGCTCGATTACCGCGAGACCGCACCGCTCAAGGCTCATCCCGACATGTTTATGCAGGGTGGCAAGCCCAACGCGGAGTTGGCGCAAAACGGCGTGCTCGCAGTTGCAGTGCCGGGCGAAATCGCGGGAATCGACGCCGCGCTCCGGCGCTTCGGCACCATGAAGTTTCAGCAGATCGCCGCACCCGCGATCAAACTTGCCGACGGCGGCTTCGCGGCAAGTCCGCATCTCGCAGGCGAGATTGCGCAAATGGCCGCGAAGCTCAAGGACGACCCCGGACTGCGCGAAATTTTCCTGAAGCCCGATGGCGCCGCGCCAAAAGCCGGCGACACGATCGTCGAGAAGAACCTCGCCGCGACATTGAAGGCTCTCGGCGACGATCCGGCCGCGAGTTTTTATCACGGCAACGTCGCCGCGGCGATCGCCGCCTTCATGAAGGAGCACGGCGGATTGATCGGCACAAACGATCTTGCGAACTACCGCCCGGTCTGGCGGAGTCCGATTCACCGCCACTATCAAGGATATGATGTTTATACGATGCCGCCGCCGTCGTCGGGCGGGGTCGTGCTCGAGATGCTCGGGGTGCTCGAATCGGGGCATCTGGCCGGACTCGGCGTCGATTCGCCGCCATATCTCGCGCGGCTGATCGAAGTGATGCGCCAGGGATTCATCGATCGCGCGCGATACGCAGACCCATCTTTCGTCGGCGTGGAAGTCCAGCGGATGCTATCCGACACCCATATTCTGGAATTGCGTGAGCGTGCTATGCACAGAAACTCGCCGCAGCAGCCGGCTCCGGCGCACGATCATGGCACCTCGAATCTGCTGATCGCGGACAAGGACGGCAACGTTGTCGCGCTGACGACTACGATCAACACCGTGTTCGGCGCGAAGTTGAGCGTGCCGGCGCTGGGCCTTCTCTTGAACGATGAGATGGATGATTTCGGGATTGCGCCCGGAGTACCGAACGCCTATCACCTCGAAGGCGAACTGGCGAACGAGATCAGGCCGGGCAAACGCCCGCTGTCGTCGATGGCGCCGATAATCGTCACCAGGCGCGGGCGGCCGGTCATGGCCACCGGCGGTTCCGGCGGTCCGACCATTATAAGCGGTGTGCTGCAAGTCACGCTGAATATTCTCGACTTTCATCTCGACCCGGCGAGCGCCGTCGCGGAGCCGAGAATCCACGAGCAGGCGGCCCCCGACGTGGTGATAGTCGAGCAGGCAATTGCGCCGGCGACGCGCACTGCGCTCGAGCAAATGGGATACAAGCTCAAAATCGTACCTGCGCTCGGCGCGGTAAACGCAATCACGCTCGCGCCGGCAAACCTTCGTGGCGCGTTCGATCCGCGCAAGAGCGGGCGCGCCGTCGGATACTAGCGGCATCGGGGTCTTCGCGCGATTTCGCGGCCCCGCCTCGACACGTTAGACTCACTCCTCGTGTCCGAGATCGCACGCAGCGCTGATTCCCCGCCCGCACTCGACGCGCAGTCTGCGCGCGATACGCCCACGGCATCGATCGCGTACGACGTCGCCGCGATCATGGCACTCGCGACCGGAATATTTTTCTTTCATCTTGGATCGTTCGGACTATGGGAGCCCGACGAGGCGCGCTACGCGGAGATCGCGCGCGAGATGCTGCAGAGCGGCAACGCGATCGTCCCCCATCTCAACTACGTTGCCTACGTCGAAAAACCGCCGCTGCTTTATTGGCTGACGACGCTCTCTTTCTGGATCTTCGGAGTTTCGGAATTCGCCGCGCGCCTCCCGGTCGCGCTGTCCGCGATTGCTGGAATTCTCGCGACGTACTTCTTCGCGCTTCGTGCATTCGGGCGACGCCACGCGTTTCTGGCTGGCGCAATTCTCGCGACGACCCCGCTCTATGCCGTCATGGCCCAGGTGATCACGACCGACATGCTACTGACCGCGCTGGTGACGATCGCGACCTTCTCGTTTTATCTTGATTGGAAAGAAGGCGGGCGATGGTGCTGGATTGCGTACGTTGCGATGGGTTTGGCGGTCATGACCAAGGGACCGGTCGGCGCGGCGATCCCGATTCTTGCGATGGTGGTTTTTCTGGGATGGAATCGCGAACTTGGCGGCGCGATTCGGAGATTCCACGCGATTCCCGGCCTTACACTCACGATCCTTATCGCGGCGCCATGGTTTGTCGCGATGACTATTCGCGAGCCGGGGTTCTTCGATTTCTACTTCGTCGGCGAGCATCTGAGGCGCATCTTCGACGCGGACTACAGCCACCGCGAAGCCGTCTATTTCTACATTCCGGTTCTCGCGCTCGGGCTGCTGCCGTGGTCGTTGCTGGTACCGTTCCTCACCTGGCGTTCGGCGCCGCGAAATCCCGCGCGGCGATTCTGCGTGGTCGCGGCGGGGGTGACGATCGTCGCCTTCTCATGCGCAAGCGCGAAGTTGATCCCATACGTGCTGCCCGCAGTTGCGCCGCTTGCCGTTTTGATCGCCGACGGACTGGTTTCCTGCGCATGGCCGGAGCGCGGCTCGCGCGCCCAGCTTCGGCCGCCGGACTCGCGCATACTGATCGAGAGCGGGCCGATGCTCGCGCTGATGGGCGCGGGCGTGATGATTGCGGCGATCGCAGCGCCGCAATTTCGCACCCCTTATATTCAGGCGGCGCGACCCGCGATGTATGCGATCGCGGCGATTCTGCTGGCAGGCGGCGCAATAACGACATCGATGTTCATGACGCAGCGCACGGCCGCGGGACTCGGCGCGGTCGTCGTCACGCTCGCGTTTGCGCTGATTGCAGGGGGATGGGTCCGCCTGGAGACTGAGCCGATGCGCTCATATGCCGATCTTAGCCGCGCGATCGCGCAGAAGGCGCCCGACGCGACGATCATCTGTTACCATCGCTACGTTCAGTCGCTCCCGTTTTACAACCGGCGCCGGGTGATTCTGGTCGGCGGGCGAACCGAACTCGATTTTGGTGCGCGACTCGATCCGGACATGCGCGAGTGGTTCTTGAACAATGACGAACAGATGTTCCGCGTGTGGAAACAGCCGGGCCGCAAGGTGATCGTGCTCGACGCGGGCGATCTGGCGCGGATGAAAGAACGGCTGGATGAATTCGACGTTATTGCAATCGAAGGAAAAAAGCGCGCGATTGTTCGCCGTGAACGAATTTCCGATCGTGAACGAATCAAACCAATCACCTCTAACTGAGCCGGTGGCGCCGCCGCCCGCGAGCGCATCTCGATCGCGGCCGGCCCATCCTTATCGCGCGTTCACGATCCGCGCGGGGCTCGGAGTGGCGGTCGTCGCCGCTTTGCTGTGGCATTACGACGCGCGTCCCGTGTTTCGAATCCTCGGCCGCGAGCGTCCAGCGTACTTCGCATCCGCAGTCGCGCTCTATCTCGCGGGTCAGGTGCTGTGCGCGTATCGATGGCGATTGCTCGCCGCAATCCTGAAAGTACACGGGAGCTTCTCCGAGTTTGTCGCGTACACCTTCGTCGGGATGTTCACGAACCTGTTCGTACCGGGATTGTTGGCAGGCGATGCAGCGCGATCGATCTATCTCGGCAGGCCACGCAACCGAATCGGCGAAGCGGTAGCCTCGGTCGTCGCGGATCGCGCCGTCGGACTGCTCGGGTTGTTCTGGCTGGCAGCGTTCGCGGCGACTTTCCTGAACTATGCGCCGCTGCCATCTTCCGTAATCACGCCGACAATTTTAGTCGGCGCGCTCGCACTCGGCGGATACCTCGCATCGCCTCTGCTCGCGCGCCAGATTCATCTGATGCCCCGTCCGATTCGCCGCGCAGGCGGAATCGTCGCGCCATATCTTCATCATCCAACGGCGCTGCTGATTCCGATCGCGCTTTCAGTCGCACTGCAGATAACACTCGCGGTCGCGCAATATTTGCTGGCGGCCGGGCTCGGCCTTGGCGCCCCGCTTTCGCTTTTTCTCCTGTGCGTTCCGATCGCGAATGTATTCGCGAGCCTGCCTCTTACGCTG
>JBGPNU010000164.1:0-7637 GCA_041487675.1 Binatus sp. (SeqCode) | reverse complement strand
CAGCTCGGTTTGTTCTCGCCCAAGGAGAGCCGCGTCGTCGATGAACTCCGCGCACTCGATGTCGAGCGGATGACCCCGATGGACGCGCTGAACGCACTCGCGCGACTGGCCGCGCGCCTGAAGCAAGAGAAGTAAGGGCCACCCGCATACTCTGTACATTTTAAGGTACACTAGTACTATATAAGGTGCAGGATGGCGGAAGACCCACAGCCAGAAGGAGTTGGAACGATGAGCAAGAAACATATGGGTTCCAGTATCGATGATTTCCTCAAGAAGGAGGGCATCTTTGAAGAGGCGCAAGCAGAGGCGGTCAAGGAGGTCGTCGCGTGGCAGCTCGCCGAGGCCATGAAGAAACAGAAAATCTCCAAGAACAAGATGGCCGCGCTGCTCAAGACAAGTCGCACCCAGGTTGACCGCCTGCTTGATCCAAAAAATGACATCACGCTTTCCAGCCTGCAGCGGGCGGCAGCGATGGTCGGCCGCCGCGTCTCGATCGAGCTGGTTTAGGGCAGAGATCGGGCCGCGCGCCTCAAGCAAGAGAAGTAGCAGGGGTGACCCCTGCACCCAATGTTAAGAGAGGATGCAGGCGGAGTTTACCCTGAGTACTCGGAGGGCCCTGTTAGAACTGGTTAGGGAAGGTGGGTCGCTCTTTTCTTTGTGTCATTCTAGAGCGAAGCGAAGAATCCCGGATCCGGTATTGGGCGTGGCGATCGCTCCAACCGGCGGCTATCCTTGGATGCTGGGCAGGGGTGCGGTGATGCGGAGATTGACGGCGGTTGTGGTCGCGACGGCGACGATTGGCGCGATCGTTGCCCCGGTCCGCGCGAGTCTTCCCGCGTCTGTCCTGAGCTCCGCTCGAATCGAGCGTCGTGGTCCAACTTTCGAGCTGCATTTTGAATTCGACGGCGCCGTTCCCCGGCTCGATCTCAGCGCCCACGGCAATCAGCTCTGGATCGAACTTGCCCGCACGCACGTCGCGATTCCTCCGCGTCCACTGTTCGGCTACGAGGTGGCGCCGATCTTAAGCGTCCGCGCGATCGAGGCTCGGGCCGATGCCGGCAAGTCGCGAATTGTCGTCGAAGTGATCGGCAAAGCCGACTACGCAGTCGCAAGACTCCCGCACGAGATCGTGCTGCGGATCGCGTCGGCGGGCGCCGATCCGAATATCGCGGCGCCAATCGTCGTGCATAACGACCCGCCGCATCCAAATCGGCGCTCGCTCGCTCGCTCAGGGGTGCAAACCGCGCCGGATCATCTAGCGCCCTCGCTGGAGCCCGCGGCTTCCTCCGAGCATCAGCGGGGCCATCCACTGGTAGTGATCGATCCCGGTCATGGCGGTTACGATCCTGGGACGCAATCTTCTTCGGGTGTGCTCGAGAAAGATCTCGCGCTGCAAATTGCGACGCGGCTGAAGTCAGAGCTCCAGGCGCGCGGAATCCACGCGGAACTCACGCGCAGCACCGACGTCTTTATCAGCCTGCCCGAGCGGACGCGGATTGCGAATCGAGCGGGCGCGGATCTGTTCGTTTCGATTCATCTGAATTCGAGTCCCAATTCCGACACCACCGGAATCGAAGTTTACTATCTGAACAACACCACCGATCGCGCGACGATTCGCCTCGCGCGAATGGAGAACGGCGGCGCCGATGGCTATGGCGCACCGGACCGCCCCAATTTAAACTACATCCTGACCGACCTGCGGCAGAACTATAAGGCGTCGGAGGCGGCCTCGTTGGCGAAGATGATCGACGCGCAGACGGTCGCCGATCTCGATGCCGGACTTGGACTAAATGTGAACGCGCTCGGAGCCAAGATGGGACCATTTTACGTGCTGGTCGGTGCGCATATGCCCGCGCTGCTGGTCGAGTGCGGCTTCTTGTCGAACCCCGGCGAAGCGCGACGCCTGGAAGGCGCCGGTTACCAGGACTTGCTCGCAGGCGCGGTCGCCACGGCGGTCGTGCACTACTTCAACGCCGACCTGGCGGTGGGAAATCTGTGAGCGTCGAAGCGCGCGCGAATCGCGCCGAGCCAGTCGCGACTGCTCCGCAGGCGCCGCGCGGCCAGGACGCGCTGCTCGCGCAGTTCATCGCCGGCAAGAAGCCGGGCGCGAACGCGCGAGTGTACCTCGACTCGGTTCGCGCGGAACTCGCCGAGCGTCACTTCGCAGGCGCTGCCGGTGGTGAGATCGTAGCCGCGATGACCGCGGCTATGGACGACCTGATTCGCGCACTATTTCGCTATGCGGACGCGGAGCACGACCGGCGTTATCCGAGGCTCAATCAGAAAATCACGGTCGTCGCTCGTGGCGGCTACGGGCGCGGCGAACTCAATCCGCAGTCCGACGTCGATCTGCTGTTTCTCCACGAATACAAGCGCGGTCCCTATGCCGAAATAGTCACCGAGATCATGTTGCACGCGCTTTGGGATGCCGGACTCACGGTCGGACACGGCGTTCGCACCGCCAAGGAATGCGTGCGGCTCGCAAACGAAGACCTGAAGGAGAAGACCGCGATCCTCGACGCGCGATTTCTGTGCGGCGACGAGAAACTCTACGCGGACCTCGACAAGCTGTTGATCGCCGATGTCCTCAACCGCAACCAGGACAAGTTCTTCAAGATCAAGCTCGAGGAAAGCCGCAAGCGCCACGCCCAATACGGCGATTCGATCTACCTGCTCGAGCCGCAGATCAAGGAAGGCGAAGGCGGGCTGCGCGATCTGCACACCGCGATGTGGCTCGCAAAGGTCAAGTACAAGGTCCATTCGCTCGAAGAGCTGGTGCAGAAGGCGGTGATCACCGAGCCCGAGGCGGCCGAAGTGATCGAGGCGCGCGATTTTCTGTGGCGCGTGCGCAACTCGCTGCATTTTCTGAGCGGGCGCCATTTCGATCAGATCACGTTCGAGATGCAGGAGCGAATCGAGCCGATGCTCGGCTTTCATCCCGAAGATCATCCCGACGATGGGCAGGCCGCCGGCTCGGCGCTGATGCGCGCGTACTACCAGCACGCGGCCACGATCCATCGCTTTGCCGAGGGTCTGATCGCCCGCGTGACCGAGAACCACCCCGGCGGCAGGTTCTTCCGCCGCACCCCGACTCGGCAGATTCGGCCCGGCGTGATCGTTCAGCAAAATCTCCTGAGCATCGCCGCGCCGGACTTCTTCAAGGACGATCCGCTTAACCTCGTCACTATCTACGCCGATTGCCAGGCCCACGGCGTCGGTCTTTCAGGCAGCGCATATCAACTGGTGCGCGATAGCCTCGGGCTGGTCGACGACAACATGCGAAGAGACCGGCGCGTCACCGCGGCCCTGATGACGATTCTGTCGGGCCGCCAGCGCGTCGCCGAGACGCTCGAGGCGATGCATCTGTCCGGCGTGCTCGGCGCGATAATTCCGGAGTTCGGGAATCTATACGCGCGCGTCCTGCACGACCTGTATCATATCTATACCGTCGATCGGCATTCGCTGGTCGCGGTGCGCGAACTCGAACGCTTGCGCAGCGGCGAGTTCAAGGATCCTACTCCGCTGCTCACCGAGGTTGCGCGCGAACTCGATCGCCTGCCGCTCGTGTTTCTCGCGCTGCTGCTCCACGACATCGGCAAGGGCCACGGCCATGACCATCACGAGCGCGGGGCCAGCCTGACTGCGGAAGTCTCCGAGCGGCTTGGCCTCGACAGCGAGGAAATCGACCTGGTCGTATTCCTGGTGCGCAATCATCTGATGATGTCGCAGGTCGCGCAGAAGGGCGACCTCGACGACCAGACTACCGTCGAGGAATTTGCGCGCACGGTCGGTTCGATCGACAGGTTGAAGGCTCTCTACCTGCTCACCTATGCCGATATGCGCGCGGTAGCGCCGAAAGTTTACAACAACTGGCGCGACATGCTGCTGAGCGATCTGTACATGCGCGCGCTAAGGGTGTTGGAGCAAGGCGATCGCGAGGCGGTCGATCCTGCGCGCCGGCTCGCGATCGTCAAGGACGGCGTTCGCGAAACCCTGCTCGGAGCCTCAGCGCCGAAAGCAGCAGTCGCCGAATTTCTGGACGAGATGCCCGACCGGTATTTTTTCACGGTTCCCGAGGCTGACATTCCGCTGCACTTCGATCTGATGCGCCGGTTGGCTGACCACCCGCTGGTCTGCCGCATCAGGCATTTTCCGGAGCTGGAGTTCAGCGAGTTTATCGTCGTGACACGCGATCGACCCGGCCTGTTCTCGATGATCGCGGGCGCACTCACGGCCAACAATCTGAACATCCTGTCGGCGCGAATCACCACGCGCACCAATGGAATCGCGATGGACGTGTTCCGGGTGTCGCATCAGGCGGGCGCGGGTTCGATGGCGATGGAAGACGCACGGTGGCTGCGCGTCGAGCGCGACCTCGAGCGCGTCATCATCGGCGAGCAGGATATCGCGGCGCTGGTCGCTGCCGCGCAGCAGGTGCAGAGCGCCGGCCGCAAGTTCGTCCGCCACGTGCCGACCGAGGTCACCGTGGACAATCGCACTTCCGAGCAGTTCACCGTGATCGACGTATTCACCCAGGACCGGGTCGGACTGCTGTTCGCGATCACGCACACGCTCTTCAAGCTCGGCCTGCTGATTCATCTCGCGCGCATCTCGACCAACGCCGACCAGGCGCTCGACGTTTTTTACGTGAGCGATCGCGAGGGCGGAAAAATCACCGACCTCGATCGGATGCGCGAGTTGCGCGCCACCCTGCTGGAAAAAGCCGAACAGAATCCCGGCGACGGAGCATCGCCGTGAGCGCGCCCGATTGGGACTCGCTTATCCATCGGCATCTGAGTCGCCAGTCGGTCGAGCGCGGGCTTAGCTGTCATTCGATGGAAGCGTATGCGCACGATCTCGGGATCTTTCAAGCGTGGTGCCGCGAGCGCCAGCTTGCTCCGTCAGAGCTCGACGCGAGCGCGCTGACCGCCTACCTCGAGGCGCTCGCGGATCGTGGCTTGGCGGTCAGTTCGCAGCGCCGGCATCTCGCGAGCCTCCGCGGTCTGGCCCGCGAACTGGTTGACGAGAAGATCATAGAGCGCGATCCCGCGCCCGCCGTAAAGCTGCGCCCGCATCCGCGCAAGCTCCCACGCACGCTCTCGCGGATCGACGTCGAAAATCTTATCGATTCGATCGATATCAAAAATCCGCGGGGCCTGCGCGACCGTGCGATGCTCGAAATTGCCTACGGTTGCGGGCTCCGGGCGTCGGAACTGGTCGGCCTGCAATTGCATCAGGTGAATCTTGACGCGCGGATTATGGTCGTACTCGGCAAGGGCGGCAAGGAACGGATGGTTCCTATGGGCGGCGCGTCGATTCGCGCGCTGAAAGCGTGGCTCGATCGCCGCGACGAGATTCTGAATCCCACCGACGACCGCAAGCGCGCGAGAAAAAAAGTCCCGCGCCGCGTTTCCGCCATCTTCGTCACGCGGCTCGGGCGCGCGATGACCCGCCAGGGATTTTTCAAAGCGCTTAAGGGATGGGCGTCCGCTGATTCGCGCCTGTCATGGATGAGTCCGCATACGCTGCGTCATTGCTTCGCGACGCATCTGCTCGAGGGCGGCGCCGACCTTCGAGCGGTGCAGGAAATGCTCGGTCATAGCGACATCTCGACGACCCAAATCTACACGCATCTGTCAAAGAGCCATCTGCGCAAGGTGCATCGCACCTTTCATCCGCGCGCTGCGCGCACCGGCGCCGCCGAGGAACCTACCGCTTGAACAGCGCCACCGACTTCCTGACCGCGATTTCGATTAACGCGCTGCCGATAATCTTCGCGATTATCGCGCACGAGGTGATGCATGGGGTCGTTGCGCTCCGACTCGGTGACGACACCGCGCTGCGCGCCGGGCGCCTCACGCTGAATCCGCTCTCGCACATCGATCTGTTCGGCACGATCATCTTGCCAGCCGCGCTGATGTTCATGCATCTTCCGGTCTTCGGCTACGCCAAGCCGGTGCCGGTCAGCTTCGGGCGGCTCCGAAATCCCCGGATCGGAATGATGCTGGTCGCGGCGGCGGGACCGCTCACGAACGTCGTGCTCGCCATACTGAGCTCAGTCGCAATGCATATCGTGAACGGCTACGTCGCCGGCGCGTGGGGTCCGTCGATTGCGCTGCCGCTCTATCTGATGCTGCGCGCGTCGGTTTTCATTAACGTCGTGCTCGCGGTCTTCAACCTGATTCCCCTGCTTCCGCTCGATGGCGGCCGCGTCGTCGCCGGGATGCTGCCGCTGCCCGCCGCACGGGCCTTCGCGCGGCTGGAGCCGTTCGGCTTCCTGATCCTGCTGGTACTGCTATATACAGATTCGGTCGAGAGAGTGATTCACCCGATTATCAACGCGATCGCACGAGTGCTGCTGTGAGCGACGGCTCCGCTCCACGCAGGGTCGAGACCGACGCCTCGGTCCGCTTCCGGCTTCCCATTTACGAGGGGCCGCTCGACTTGCTGCTGCATCTGCTCAAGCGTGCCGAGCTCGACCCGCACGACGTAACTGCCAGCGTCATCACCGAGCAATATCTCGCCTGGCTCGAATTGCTGGATCAACTGAACCTCGACGTTGCGGGTGAGTATCTCGTGATGGCGGCGACGTTGCTGCTGATCAAATCGTTCGCGATGCTGCCGCATCCGGAGCTCGCCGACACCGAGGAAGGAGAAGAGCTGAAGCGCGATCTGATCGAGCGCCTGCTCGAATATCAGCGCTATCGTGAAGCGGCCGAAAAGCTGGCATCGCGCGCGCTGCTCGGACGCGACGTTTTCACCACCCCCGGCGAGACCGCAGCTCCGGACGAGAACGCGCGGCAGTTCACCGCCACGATTTTCGACCTGGTCGAGGCGATGGGCGCCGTGCTGAGGCGCATCGCGGACAAAACGCCGCGCGGAATCGTGCTCCGCGACATCCCGATCGCCGAGTGCATCCCGCGCATCATGAGCGCGCTCGAAGGCGCGGCGCGTATCCAGTTTGCGGCGCTGTTTGAAGACGCGAGCGATCGTTCGCTGGTGATTGCCACCTTCATGGCGCTGCTGGAGCTGATCCGCCGGCGCGAGGTGCGCGCGTTCCAGGAAGCGCGCTTCGGCCCGATTTATCTGGAGCGCGCCACGGCGGCGGCCGCTGAAGCACCGGCGTAAGAGACGGTTCGATCATAAATTTCTGACGGAGTCCGAGTGGACGAAGCGCATCTGAAATCTATTCTCGAGAGCCTGCTGTTTGCGGCCGGCGAACCGGTTTCGCTCGCGCGGCTGGCCGCCGTCTTCGATGACATTCCGCGCGCCACGGTGCACAAGACGCTCGCCGCGATGGCCGCCGAGTACGCCGCCGCGAGGCGCGGCATCGTCATCGAAGAAGTCGCCGGCGGTTACCAGATGCGAACGCCGAAGGAGTATGCGGCCTACGTCCGCAAGCTGCTCGCCACCAGGCCGCCGCGTCTTAGCCGTCCGCTGATGGAAACCGTCGCGATCATCGCGTACCGCCAGCCGATCACGCGCCCCGAGATCGAGCAGTTGCGTGGCGTCGATACCGGCGGGGTGCTCGAGACCCTGCTCGAACGCCGGATGATCAAAATTGCCGGCCGCAAGGAAGCTCCCGGACGCCCGATGGTCTATGCCACCACCGATGAGTTCCTCGAAATCTTCGGGCT
>JBGPNU010000163.1:0-7687 GCA_041487675.1 Binatus sp. (SeqCode) | reverse complement strand
GGCGAAACATCGGTTGAAAAGATCATCCTGGCCGAGCCGCGCGGCTTCTGCGCGGGCGTCGATCGAGCGGTCGAGGCGGTTCGCGGCGCGCTGCGCTCGTACGGGCGCCCGCTCTATGTGCGCCATCAGATAGTGCACAACCGGTTCGTGCTCGAAGCGCTCGAAAAAGAAGGCGCAATTTTCGTCGAGAGCCTCGACGAAGTCCCCGAGGGTCAGCGCGTGATCTTCAGCGCTCACGGCGTCGCGCCCAGCGAATGGGACCGCGCCAAGGATCGCAAGCTCCGCGTGATCGACGCTACCTGCCCGCTGGTGACCAAGGTTCATCTCGAAGTCGAGAAGTACGACACCGAGGGCCGCACCGTTATTCTCATAGGCCATGCCGGCCACGAAGAAGTGAAAGGTACGCTCGGGGTCGCGCCCGGCAAGGTTGTGCTGGTTGGCAGCGTCAATGAGGCGCGCACGGTCGAAGTCGAAAATCCCGAGCGAATCGCGGCGGTCACGCAGACCACGCTCAGCGTCGATGATACTCGCGATATCATGGAGACGCTTAAGCAGCGGTTTCCCGCGATGATCGCGCCCAAGACCGACGACATTTGTTACGCGACGCAGAACCGTCAGAACGCGGTGAAGGAACTGGTCCAGGTGAGCGATGCGGTCCTGGTGGTCGGCTCGAAGCAGAGCTCCAATGCGAACCGGCTGGTCGAAGTCGCGCGGATGCGCGGCGCGCGCGCGTTTTTGGTCGATTCGATTGCCGACGTCGAGCCCGCGATGCTCGACGGTGTGCGTGCGCTCGGACTCACGGCGAGTGCTTCCTCGCCGGAGTGGCTGGTCGAGGAGATTATCGGCGCGTTCGCCCGCTCCGGCGCGCAGGTCGAGCTGCTGAGCGTCGCCAAGGAGCGCGTGCATTTCCCGCTCCCGATGCCGTCGGACTGAGCCACCGACCCCTGCCCTTTTGAATTTGCTCCCCTTCCCTCAAGGGAAGGGGCCGGGGGTTAGGTTTGCGCACGCCACGCGCTGCGCGCATCGCCTTGACAATTTCACGCCATTGCCTAAAGGTTCATCCGGATTTCTTGGTACCCCAAGGCAAAAACCATGAAAGGAAGATACTGATGCGAACAGCTATCGCGCGCGCGCTGCTACTTGTCGTCCTGCTGGCCATTCCAGTCGTCAGCGGATGCCAATCCGAGGCGAAGCGGCATCTATACAAGGCCGAAGACCTGTTCGAAAAGCGCGACCTCGACGGTGCCAAAAAGGAATTGGAACTTTCGATTAAGGCTGATCCCAACAACCTCGACGCGCACAAATCGCTCGCCCATATCGACGAAGCGCTGGGCGATCAGGAAGGGGCGGCTCGGGAATACATGGCCGCATCGACGCTCGATCCGGCCGATCAGAAGCTGCTCGACAAGACCCGTCTCTACAAGCAGCTTCAGGATCTCGCCAACTCTTCAGGCAAGGCGCTCGACGATATCAAAGCGGGAAAGGTCGAGGACGGAGTCCGTGCGCTCAAGGATGTGCTGGTTCAGACGAGATTTGCCGCTGCCCGCGAAAAGGCGCTAGCCGCGCTCTCGGACGCGATCCCCATCATAGAGAAACAGGGCGACAATCAAATGCAGGACAAGAAGTACGCGGACGCGGTCAACACTTACGAGCAGGGAGTGCGGGCCGCGATGCTTCTGGCCAGGGCGCGCAAGATGGATACGCTCGGACCCGAGTCGATTCCGCTGATGCACAAGGTCAACGACGCCGCGAAATTGGCTGGCACGCCGGACGCAACCTTCAAGCTGTTCAATGACTTGATTGCCACCTATCCTGACGACAAGACCGCCAATATCGAACTCGCGCAGGTCTATCTGCACAAGTCGCCGCCCGACTACGACACCGCGGCCGATTTGGAAGAGCGCGGGGGCGCCCCCGACGACCAAGTTCGCAAACTCCGCGACCAGGCCAAGAAGCATCGCAAGTGATCTCGAGGCCCGATGCGCCGGCGCGGTTATATCGCGGTCGAAGGGCCAATCGGGGTTGGCAAGACCAGCCTCGCACAGGCGCTCGCGCGCGAGCTTGGCGCGCGTCTCATGCTCGAGGACGCCGACAACAATCCGTTCCTGCCGCGCTTTTACCAGGATCCTGACAAGTACGCGTTTCCCGCCCAGCTTTACTTCCTGCTCACGCGCCACAACCAGCAGCGCGAACTGATGCAGCAAGACCTCTTCGCGCAGGCGACCGTCGCCGACTATCTGTTTGCCAAGGATAAAATATTCGCCGCGATGAATCTCGCGCCCGACGAACTCAAGCTCTACGACGGCGTGTACAAGCTGCTCGACGCCGAGATGGCGAAGCCCGACCTGGTGGTGTACGTGCGCGCGACGATCGAGGTGCTGGCGGAGCGGCTTCGCAAGCGCAATCGCAATTTCGAGCGCCATATCAGTTTCGATTACCTGGAACGGGTATCATCCGCGTACCGCGATTTCTTTTTCTACTACGACGAAGCGCCGCTCCTGGTCGTCGATACGTCGGAAATCGATTTCGTCGCAAATCCCGAAGATCTCGGCGAGCTGATTCGCGAGATCGACCGCGCCGGCATCGGCACTCAATACTTCGTCCCGCGCAAAAGCTGATAAGTCTTGACAAAAGCGAAGAAATAGCGAAGATAGATCGCTCAGCGCCCTTTGACGATAACTCCGCGTGCGCACGAGGGAGGTACTTGCGATGGCGACCTGGAGCGAATTCGAAAACGATGCGCCCGATCTCGCCGAGGCGGGAAAGAAACTGCTCTACCAGTTCGGCGTGGGCCTTGGCTTTCTCGCGACCTTGCGAAAGGACGGCGCGCCGCGTCTCCATCCGATTTGCCCAACGGTCGTGGACGGCCGTCTGTATGCTCTTATTGGGCCGACGCCGAAGCGCGCCGATCTTAAGCGCGACGGCCGCTATGCGCTTCACACCTTTCCCGCTCCCGAGGTCGATGACGAATTTCTGGTGATGGGCCGCGCGAAATTTATCGACGATCCCGCGATTGCCGACGCGGTGCGGAGCGACCTGGTCGCGCGCGGAATGACCAGCATCGCCGACGAACATCCGTTCGAGTTCGGAATCGAACGTGTGATGCATGCGAAATACCCCGGCGGTCACGGGACTTGGCCGCCGAAGTACTCGATTTGGAAAGGCTAAAGTCATAGCCCGTCGATTGAGGTCGAGATCATGCGGCCGGGGAAATCAGAATCGGTTGCTATCGGTCTTCGCGTCAAGACCGGGCGCGCCACCGCGGTAGTGCTCTCGGGTCCGGCCTCCGCCCCCGTCGTATTGGCGCGAAAGAGTATTCAACTCTGGGATCCCGCGATTCCCGAGTCGCATCAGCCGTACCACGCGGAACTCGAGCTGCCGCCCTCTGAAAGTGCTCGGGTCGTGCCGCGCGCGCTCGACGCTGTCGAACGGGTCTCACTGGCAGCGCTGCGAGAACTGGTCGAGGAAGTCCGCGATTCGCGACACTCGATATGCGGCGTAGCGCTGGTCGCGGGCAGCGCTACCGACCCGGAGTCAATCCGCAATCCTCATATGCGGGCGCATGCGCGCGAGGGTCAGCTTTTTCCGCACGCGCTCGCCGCTGCCGCGAAACTGCTGCGCATCCCGGCGCTTACGATCGTCGAGGCCGACGCATTCGCCAAAGGGGCTGTAGCGCTGCGCAAAACGCCCGATGCGCTCAAGCGCGAAGTGATGGAATTAGGCCGCGCGGTCGGCAAACCGTGGGGCGCTGAGGAGAAAACCGCAACAGCCGCAGCCTGGCTGGCGCTCGTCGATTGAATTCAAAAATCGATTGTTCCCCTTCCCACATGGGAAGGGGTTAGGGGTTAGGTATCTTTGAACGCGATCTCGATATTATCCGCCAGCTTGAAGTCCTTGTCGGTCACCCCGCCGGCGTCGTGCGTCGAGCAGGTGAATGTGACCCGCGTGTAATTGATCAGAATATCGGGATGATGGTCGGCGCCCTCGGCGATCTCGGCGACCTTCTGCACGAACTCGATCCCGTGCAGGAATTCCTTGAAGCGGAACATTTTTACGATGGCGTTATCTTTGTACTCCCATCCCGGGAGCGACGTTAATTTCTGGGCGACTTGGTCCGCGCTGAGCTTCGCCATGTCGGGATCCTCCGCAACCTTTCAGAAGAGAAATCTGATCCGCGGGCGGGCCTCATCATAGTCCCGTGCGAGCGGCACACCCAAACTGCCGCGGCGTTATACCCAGTGCGCACGGCTGTGGTAATAGATGCGCAAGCGCCTTGAACTCACAACGGGTAAAGCGATGGCGAACAAATACGTTACCGACGAAGCGAAGAAGCAGATCGGCAAGGTTTCCGAACCGCGGACCTATGAAGTCGAGCGCGGCGCGATCCGCCGCTTTGCCGAGGCAATCGGCGACCCGAATCCGCTCTTTAACAGCGAGCGCGAGGCGCGCAAATCGCGCTTCGGCGGCATGATCGCGACTCCGACCTTCTGCCGCTCGATGGGCGCGCCGATTCCGGACATCAAGCTCGACATGCCTACCTTTCGCGGCCTCGACGGCGGCTCGGAATGGGAATACCTGGCGCCGATTCGCGCCGGCGATCGGATCACCGTGCAATCCAAATTGGTCGATCTGCGCGAAGCCGCGGGCCGGCTCGGCCCGATGGTCTTTTCGGTGGTCGAAACCACTTACACCAACCAGTTCGGCGAAGTCTGCGCAATCCAGCGCGCAACCGGAATTCGCTACTAGTGAAAACCGACCGCGATTGTTCCCCTTCCCACATGGGAAGGGGTTAGGGGTTAGGTAATGGCGAAGCAAATATATTTCGAAGATGTCGAAGTCGGCGCCGAAATCGGTCCGCTGGAAAAAAATCCAACCACTCAGCAGCTCGTAAGGTACGCGGGCGCTTCGGGCGATTTCTATCAGATCCATTACGACAAGGATTTCGCGCTCGGCAACGGACTTCCCGGCGTGATACTGCACGGCGCGCTGAAGAACGCATTCCTCGGCCATCTGATGACTGACTTCGCGGGCGAGCATGGATGGCTCCGCAAACTCGGTGTGCAATATCGCGGGATGGATCAGCCGGGAACCAAAGTGATCGCGCGCGGCAAGGTCTCCAAAAAATATACCGAAGGCGCCGATCACATGGTCGATTGCGAAATCTGGCTCGAAAACCACAAGGGCGAGAAGACCACTCCCGGTTCCGCCACCGTCATTTTGCCCTCGCGCGGCGCGAAGTGAGGTAGCGCGATGCCGATCCGGCGCGAGTTTCCGCCGCGATCGTTGGACGCAGCCGCAATCCAGGAGGGCCGCGTCGACAATCACTACGTCAAGGTGCTGATGCGCCTGCTCGCGGCGCATGCGATGGCGGAAAAACTCACTGCGCTCGGCTATCAGCGGGCGCTCTCGACAATCGACAATCCGGCGCTAACGGCCATCCTGGAAAAAAATTTCGCCGAAGAAAAAAAACATGCGCGGCTCATCTACGACGCACTCGAAGAGATCGGGATGAGCCAGCAGGCGGCGGACCGCTCGATGGTCGCGGTGCTCAAACTGCCTTCATTCGAGGCACCCAGCTACTTCGCGGGCAAGGCCGCGGGCGAGCTCGACCTGATGATGGCGTCGCTCAGCCTCGACACTACCGGGCTCATCATGATCGGCGTCAACTACAAGGACTCCAGCTACGCGCCGCACGCGCGCGCCGCCGAGATAATTCTCGAAGAAGAGAGTGACCACGAAATTTTCGCCTCGCGGCAACTGGGCGACGCGGTCGAGCGTTTCGGCGTAGAGGAAGTTAACCGTGCGCTGCGCGATTGGATTCCTCGCGCGGTGAATTTCTTCGGGCCGCCCGGCACGGGCTTCACTTTCGATTGTATCCGCTACGGTCTCAAGACCCGCGACAACGAAGAGCTCGCGGAATTGTACACGACCATGCTGTCCCGCCGATGCGATCAGTTGGGACTCACGATGCCCCCGCTGACCCCCACCTACCCCCACCGCCTCGCTTGAATCTAGCCTCTCCCACCAAGCCTCACACTAAGCCTAAGATGTCGGCCAATGCCTGAATCCCTTTGGATGTGTAGGGGACGACGAAGCTGTTATGTAACGCAAGCACGGGGAAACCAACGATGATCAGCGCAGCAATCACCCTCCTACGGCCAATATGATGGAGATCAGCAAGCCAGCGGAATGGGCACATAAAGGCGGCAACCATCACAGCAATAGATGTTCCGGTGACCCAGTAGAATATCCAAACAGGTATGTTTTTGACCGCTTCATCAGTGAACTGAAAGTTAAGAAAATCATCGACCTTTGCGTAATAGAAAAGGGGATAGTCCGCAGCCAATATGAGCGGAGAAATGATCCCAATCCAAATCAGATATACGATCGCCGTATCTCGAAGCAGGCCGCGTCCTCGGAAGAGCTTTATTGAAAGATGGACCACTAAGATAAGGACTGCCTGAGTATAGGCGAACTGCAACAAATACAAATCTTTTCCTAAGTGCAGGCCGAATTTGTAGATTATCGGCGTGTACATTACGAAGCTCATTGCTGTCCCGTACAAGAATGTCGCGATCCCGATGCGAAGCGCAGAAGGCTCGTTGAGCAACTTCTCTCTTGCGTACCGGCCGCGTAAGGTCGCGATTAACTGTAACCTGGCGAAATACTCGCGGAACCCCTGAAGTACGGTCCTGAGGCTTATGGCGGATAGGATGCTTTCGGCCGATACTTGGCTTCCATCCTCGGCGACTGGTTCATCTGCAGCGGTCTTCATACTGTCCCCCCACGTTTATGGGGACGATTGCCACCTATTGGACAGGAAGTCAACGCCGATTTCGGACCGAATCGGGCGAAAACGCTGCCCTGCAAACTTCTAACAGGCCCCCTTCAGGGTAAACTCCGGGCCGCATGCTCTCCTTACCCCGGTGCACGGGCTGGCCCATGCTTTCGGGAGATGACTGAACGTCCTGATCGCCGCTGATGTCATTCGTCAGCATCGAGCGCGCGCACTGCCAATCCGCGCGCGACCGACGTAAACTCGTCGCCCATCCGGATTCGATCGGTGCCAAATCTCTCGATGAAAATGCGCCGCACCGCGGGCACGAACGACGATCCTCCAGTCAGAAACACGCTGTCGATCGCATCTGGCTTGAGCGCTACCGCGTTCATCAGCCGATCGACGCATTGCGCGATCTGTTCTAGGTAGGCGTGGATCCAGTTTTCAAAATCCCGCCGCGCAACCATCTTCTCGATCTGGACCGGCGGATCGGAAAACCCAAACGCGGTCGATTCGAGGCTGGACAACTCGAGCTTGGCCTTCTCGACTGCGCGAAACAGGAAGTAGCCGAGATCGTTCTCCACGATATGAATCAGCGCCCCGATCTTTTCCGGCTCGAACGATTCGCGCTTCAGTTCCTCGAACCGAAGTATCGTGGCGCGCGCCTTCAGGAACGACAGATGGTGCCATCGCTCGAGCTTGGTGTACGGCCAGGTCGGCGCCGGCAACACCATCCCATACGGAGAGCGATATCGTGTGCCCCGGCCGAGCGCGGGCGCGACCAGATGGCGCATCACGCGGCCGTCGAACGCGTCGCCGGCTATTGCGACTCCGTCGTTGCCGAGAATTTCATAGCGCGCCGCGCCGTGTTTCGCGCTGCTTCGAGGCCGCAGCCGCAGGATTGAGAAG
>JBGPNU010000162.1:0-7701 GCA_041487675.1 Binatus sp. (SeqCode) | reverse complement strand
GGGCGCCGCCGCGAGCCTCGCAGGAGCGGGTGAGAACGAATTTGCGGCCAGCCGAGCGGCGCCGAATGACGACCATCCATCGGTGAAGCTCGAAGCGCCGATCAAACCGGGAGAACCAGGTTATCAGCCGGCGCCCAAGACCTACGAAGTCCGGTGATCACTGCGCAGCCAAGGGGGGAAGCTATGAAAGCACGCACGATAATAAATTTCAGCCGGCCGGTTATGTTGGGAGTATTCCTGCTGATCTTCAGCGCGGCTCCGGCTCGCTCGGAAACCAGGGACGGCGCCGAGTGGGTTCAGGTGTCGATCAACGCCGGCGAGACTTACGTCATCGAAAATATCAAGCCGGGAACCAAGCCGTCATTCCGCATCGCCCGGAATCCGAACGCCTTCCTGAGCTACGACACGGCCCCGGGCAAACTCACGATGCTCGGCGCCGAGGCCGGCCGCTGGGTGGTCACGGTTACCAATACCTCGGATCAGACCGTCAGCTATGACTTGAACGCGTTCGCGGTTGCGAAGCCGGGAGCGCCGCTGACTCCCGGCAAGGCGCCGCCATCGATAAGCGATGCCGGACTCGACGCACGCCCGGGAGCGGGGGCGTCAGTATCGAGCACGCCTGCGATGCCCGAGCTTGCGACGATTTCGTCACTACGATCGTCTTCGCCGGAATCTTCAGGGAGCTACGCGAGTACGGCTGCCAAAACGTCATCAGCCTACGACGATGCTTCATGGAATGTGCCCGCGAGTCCCGGCGCCGCGATGCCTTATGCGCCAAGCCAATCGGTCGGCCCGCTTGAATCGCGCGCCGGGCAATATCGAAACGATCCGTCGGTGCTGGATTCCGCAACCGGTTACAGCAGCGAGTCGATTTCCGGCGGACGGCACTATCTGCCCGACGATGCGCTGTCGCTGATGACCGGCACGTCCGAGGTAATCGATTTCCAGCGCCGAATCACGCGCATCTCGGTCGCGGACTCGAAAATCGCCGACGTGCAGGTGATCAACCCCTTTCAGCTCAACCTGATCGCTCATCAACCGGGCGCGACCACGCTTGCCATCTGGGACGACCAGGGACGCTACGAAGAAAGGATGGTGCGAATTGACGGGAGCGGGCGGCAGCAGGTGATGCTGAACACGATCATCGCAGAGATTGACCGCACGACGCTGGAAAACCAGGGAATCAACCTGTCGGTCGCATTCTCCAAGATGGGTCTGTCGCTGGTCGGCCTGCCCGGCACGGTCGCGACGCCGTACACCGCAAATACCAGTCTCCAGAGTTCCTCCGCGGGCAGCTCGTCGGGCGGTCTGTTGCCTTCAGGCGGCCAGATAATCCCGCTGTTGCTCTCGTCGAATCTGACCTACGGGTTGGCGGCGCAGAACGCCGACGTTATCTGGCAGGCATTCTTTCAGTTCCTGGAACAGCACAGTCTCGGCAAAATCCTCGCCGAGCCGCATCTGCTGGCGAACTCGGGCGAGAAAGCAAAGTTCCTCTCGGGCGGCGAGATTCCAATCGTAATCGCGCAAGCGCTCAACTCGTCGATCGTCTTCAAGACCTTCGGGACTTCGGTCGAATTTATTCCGACCGTAATCGGCCGCAGCGATATCGAACTGCTGGTGAAGCCCGAAGTCTCGGAGCCTGACTACGCTCACGGGGTGAACCTGTTCGGCTTTACGGTTCCCGCCTTCGTCACGCGCAGGGCAGAGACGCTGGTGCGCCTGAAAGACCGGCAGACGCTCATCATCGCCGGCCTCATTCTTCATGAAAAGACTTCCGAGGTGCAGAAGGTGCCGTATCTCGGCGACATCCCGTGGGTGAGAGGACTTTTTCGCACCACCTATTGGTCCGACAAGGAGACCGACCTCGTGATGAGCGTGACGCCCGAGATTGTCAAGGCGCTGCCTCCAGGCGGGCAGGTCTTTCTGCCGAGTAATCGCGGCGGCCTGAACGCGGAAGAAATCAGAACCAAACCAATCGATCCGCCGGATGCGTCCCGGCCCCGTTTCTAGGCGCCCCCGGAGAACCATCGAGTGGCAGTCCTTGGATCAAACAACGAAGGCCGGCGCGGCACCATGAAGGTCATGCTGGTGGGCGAACCCGGCGAGCCGCGCACTCAGCTGAAAACTGTGCTGGCGGCGCTTATCGAACCTGAGCTTGAAATTATCGAGGGTGAAGCGTTGACGGCTGCGAACCTTTCGGAGAATGCCAGCGCGCCGCCTGACGCAACCCTCGTGATGGTCAATGGCAACGAGGAATTGGCGCTGAATTTTCTGCAAAGTCAGTCGCTCCATTCGCCGCGTCCCCTTCTGCTCGCGGTACTGTCGGCGCGCTCGGCCGGACTTATGAAACGGGCGCTGCGCTCGGGCGCCGACGAGATTTTGTTCCTCCCACTCGACCCGGGAGAGGCCACCCGCGCGCTGCTTAAAATAAGCGAGGCGCGTTGGCGCACCGAACGGCGCGAGGGTGGGGTGATCGTCTCGATCATGAGCATGGTCGGCGGAGTGGGCGTCACTTCGCTCGCCGCGAACCTGGCGCTTGCGTTGCAGTCGCTGCATCAGCGCGTGGCCTTGCTCGATCTCGATCTTCAGACCGGAGGGCTCGCGGTTTTTCTGAACCTCGAACCGGAAGTGACGATCATGCCGCTGGTCCGGCTGGACCGCAAACTCGACTCGATTCAGCTCGAATCCGCCCTGACCAAGCATCGTTCGGGCGTCTATTTGCTGTCCGCGCCCAAGCGAATCGAGGAGGGCGAACTGGTATCCGACATCACCGTCGGCACAGTGCTGGATCTGATGCGCCAGTTGTTCGATTACGTGATCGTCGATTGCGGAGACCATGTGGACGAAAATGCGGTCGCCGCCTGGGAGCGTTCCGAGCATCTATTTTACGTGTTGAACCAGTCGATCGCGGCCGCGCGATGCGCCTGGCGATTCGTCGATCTGTTCGAGCGCCTGGGACTGACGACGCTGGAGCCGCGCTTTATCTTGAATCGCTACAATCCGTCGCATCCACTCACCGAGAAAGCGATCGAGGCCACCCTCGCGAAGTCTATCTACGCGAAGATCCCGACCGACGAGCGCACTTTTGAAAATATCGAGATGAAGGCGCAGGACCTTTTCCAGGTGGGGGCCAATTCCGCGGTCGCCCACGCAGTTCTCGAACTCGCAAGTCAGGTCATGCCTCGCACCGAACTGGCGGCGCCGCGCGAAACAGGATTCATGTCGCGGCTCAAATCCGCGTTCAGCCCGCACTGAGAGATATGAGGTATTCACGATGGGATTGACCGACAGACTCTCGAACTCCAGCAATGGCGGCCGTCCCGCCGAGGCGGCCAGCGCCGCCGGCTCGCTTATCGGCGCGACCGTGCGCCGGCGCAAGGATGCGATCGCGGACAGCTCGCGGCGCCTGAAAGTCAAGGTCCACAACAAGCTGTTCGAGACTATCGACGTGGCGAAACTCGAAACGCTCGAGCCCGCGATGGTCTCGATCAAGGTCACCGCCGCAATCAACGACATACTCAACGAAGACGGCCGGCTGCTCACCGATACCGACCGCGGGCGCCTGATCGACGAACTGAAAAACGAGTTGCTCGGCCTTGGACCCCTGGAGCCGCTGCTCCGCGACGACGAGATAACCGATATCCTGGTCAACGGCCACAACCAGGTTTACGTCGAGAAGCGCGGCAAGCTGCACGCGACCGACGTGGCGTTCCAGGACGACCAGCATCTGATGCTGATCATAGACCGAATCGTGTCGCGAGTCGGCCGGCGCGTCGATGAATCATCGCCGATGGTCGATGCGCGCCTTCCCGACGGCTCGCGTATCAACGCGATCATTCCGCCGCTTGCGCTCGACGGGCCCGCGCTCTCGATCCGCCGCTTTGGCAAGCATCGCTTCGATATCGGTGCGCTGGTGGAGAAGGAGGCCCTCACCTGGGACCTCGTCGAGTTCCTGCTCGCCGTCGTCCGCGGACGCCTGAACGTAATCGTGTGCGGCGGCACCGGCTCGGGCAAAACCACCATGCTCAACTGCCTGTCCGCGTTTGTCCCCGAGGACGAACGAATCGTGACGATCGAGGATTCGGCCGAACTCTCGTTGCAGCAGCCGCACGTCGTTCGGCTCGAGACTCGGCCGTCGAATCTTGAAGGCCGCGGCGAGGTCACCCAGCGCGACCTGGTCAAGAACTGTCTTAGAATGCGTCCCGACCGAATCGTGGTCGGCGAGGTCCGCGGCGCCGAGGTCTTCGACATGCTGCAGGCGATGTCAACCGGTCATGACGGTTCGATCGCGACCATCCACGCCAACAGCCCCCGCGAATGTCTGGGACGGCTCGAAATGATGATGCTGCTGTCCGGGGTCTCGATTCCGCAGCGCGCGATGCGCCAGCAGATTGCGTCGGCCATCAACATCATCGTGCACGTCAGCCGGCTGTCCGACGGCTCGCGCAAGGTGATGAAGATCTCCGAGATCAGCGGGATGGAAGGCGAGATGATCATGATGCAGGACCTGTTCGAGTTCGTCCGCGGCGAGACCACTACTACCGGGAAAATTATCGGAAATTTCCAATCGACCGGGATTCGATCGTCCTACACCCAGCGGCTGGAGGTTGCCGGATACAAAACCGAATCGAAGGTGATCAAAACCCCGGCGGCGCGATGAATCCCTCCAACATGTTAATTCCCGGCGCAGTCGCGGGAATCGTTCTCGTCCTCGGCGCGCTGCTGTTTATGCGCCAGGGCCATCGGCCCGGCGTCACCCGCGACGTGATGACAAGAATGTCGCGGCCCGACGAAACCGCCTCCAACGATATCACCAAGACCGATCGCCATCGCCGAACCGGTCGGGAATTTCTGAGCTGGCTCTATCAGCTGAACCTCCTCCAAAAGCTCGAAGAGAACCTCTGGCAGGCCGGAATCTACGCCCGGGTCGTCGACGTCCTGCTCGTGATCCTCATGATGTTCGCCGCGGGGCTGTTCGCCGGTCAGGCGATTTGGGGCGACGCGATGCTCTCGATCGCGATGGCGGCGGGAATGGGCAGCCTGCCGATATTTTATATCCGGCTCCGCAAGCAGCGCCGCCTGAAGGCTTTCGCCCAGCAACTGCCGTATGCGCTCGACCTGATCAAATCATCGCTCGAGGCCGGCCACACCCTGCTGCGCGGATTGCAGGTCGTGGTGTCCGAATTTGCCGATCCAATCGGCACCGAGTTCCGCTCTGCTATCGAGCAAAGCCGCCTCGGGCTTCCACTTCCGCGCGCGCTCGAAGAGATGCTGAAGCGGGTGCCGCAGGACGATCTGCGCCTGCTGGTGGTTGCGGTCCGGGTCCAGTCCGAGGTCGGCAGCTCGCTGGCTGTGATCATCGGGCGGCTTTCGGAAATTGTGCGCACCCGCCAGCGCCTGCATCAGCAAATCAAGGCGCTGACGGCGCAATCCAAGATGAGCGGAATCGTGGTTGGATTCCTGCCGATCGTGATGCTCGCCGCATTCAGCGTCATCCAGCCGAGCTACACTCATACGCTCTTCTATGAACCGAGTGGCATCAAGATCCTCAAGGTCGCCGGCGTCCTCGACATCATGGCCTTCATTTCCATCCGCAAGCTGCTGAAGGTGAAATACTAACTATGTCTGCAATCTACGCGAGCATGACGGTCTTCTTACTGGCCGGAGCGATCTCGCTCGCGCTCTACGTCGCGATCTACGGGAGTCATCGGCCGTTCGACGAACGGATCACAGAAATCGGGGTCAAGATGCGGGTAGCTTATGGAAATCCGCTCAACCTCGACATGGAATCCGAGGGCTTCGCGCGTTCGCTGTTCCGATGGGTCGCAAAGCGACTTCCCGAACCCGGACTGAACACTCCCAAAGGCGAGAAAATGGCCCAGACATTGGTTCGGGCCGGCTTTTCCCGTCCGGGCGCGCTGCGCATCTTTCATTTCACCCGCATGGCATGCACGGTAGGGCTCGCGATTGTTGCACTGACCGTCTCGATCGTCATGGGCTTTCATGGCGTCAAGCCGCTGGTATTTATGATCGTCGGCGCCGCGGTTGGCGCATTCGCCCCGAGCTATTACTTGACCCGCACAGCAAGGAAGCGGCAGCAGGAAATCGCGAGCCAGCTTTCCGATGTCCTGGATTTGCTCGTCGTATGCGTCGAGGCCGGCCTTGGTCTCAGCGAAGCTATCAAGATCGTCGGCAGCGAAACCGAACGCCAGAAACAGAAGATCGGCGCCGAGCTGTCGCTGGTGTCGGCTGAGCTGGCCGCGGGAAACTCGCTCGGCCAGGCACTCCGAAGTTTCGCCGACCGCACCGCCGTCGAGGACATCAGGCCGCTTGCCGCGACCCTGGTGCAAAGCGAGAAGCTCGGCGCACAAATCGGTCCCGCGTTGCGTTCGATCTCGGACACCCTGCGCACCACCCGGCGGCTGCGCGCCGAAGAGGCCGCCGCAAAGACCACGGTGAAGATTCTTTTTCCGCTGGTACTGTTTATCCTGCCCGCGATGATGGCCGTGATCATCGGTCCCGCGATGATTCAAATCATGCAGACCCTCGGTAAGTAGCCTCGATAGCTCTCCCCGTCCGAGGAGAGACGCAGCGTTCTTCGCCTCTCCCCTAGTCCGCGCGCTCGATGTGTTCCGCCACTGACGCTCTTGACGCGGCCAGAGGAGCACCATATCCGATCGATCATGGACGATCCCGCGCCGCGAATCCGCGCCCTTGAATTGTGGAACGAGGCGATGCGCTTTCACATGAACAACGACCTCGAACGTGCGGTCGCGCTGTACACGAAATCGATCGAAGTTTTCCCGACCGCGGAGGCATATACGTTTCGGGGCTGGGCTTTCAAAGGGATGGGAAAAATCGACGCCGCGATCGCCGAATGCCGTCGCGCTATCGAAGTCGATCCAACGTTTGGAAATCCGTACAACGATATCGGCGCTTATCTTATCGCCAAGGGCGAACTGGACGCGGCTATCGAATGGCTCGAGAAAGCCAAGCAGGCGCCGCGCTACGACCCGCGCCATTATCCGTTCATGAATCTCGGCCGAATCTTCGCGGCAAAAGGGATGGTGAATCGCGCGATCGAGGAGTTCGAAGGCGCGCTCGAGCGCGCGCCGGGCGATCCAGCCTGCATCTCCGCGCTGGCGCAGCTTCGCGCATTGCTGAACTGACGGCAGCGGATGCGAGATATCCCGACCGCGTGAGTTTTCTAATCGACGAGCACGGCATGATCGAAAAAGTGTACGACCAGGTCGATCCACGCGATCATCCCGCACGCTTCTCGCGGACCTTCTCGGCGTCTGATGCTCGGCGTTCCCGGGCGGCACAATAATGTCGCATTCTGATTGCTCGACGGCATCGCAATGCCGGATCAGCGGCCGACTGTCGACAGATGCGCAGTTGTGCCTATTACAGACAGCCGTTCAATGAGTGTCCCGTTTCGAGGACGATGGCCCATCACTTGCTCTCACTACCGATTGTCGGCCGCAGTTCGCGGGCCGAAAAGAGAGCACCGTGCAGCACTCCGACACACACTCGACCATCGCCAATCATTTCGGGTCAGGCGCGACGACTAGCGAAGACGCCGCAAATGAGAACGAGAATGAGAATGAGATGATCAGCTTCGATCGTCTCGCGCTCGGTTCGGAGTGGCTCGGCGGGATGGTCGTGCGGTCGGCGCAGGTGCGCAAAGTACTCAAGACT
>JBGPNU010000161.1:0-7704 GCA_041487675.1 Binatus sp. (SeqCode) | reverse complement strand
TTCCGCCGAAGATGAAATCGCTGACCGCGACCTGCGCGTACTTGGCGTAAGGGTAGGGCACCCCGATCACGCGCTCGAAGAACTGGATCATGCGGGGCGTGTTGCCAAACGCGCGGCGCGCGTCGTCTTCGCGGCCGGGATGAACGTAGTAGGTGACCGGGATGTCGCCGGCGCGCTCCTCGATCATCACGAACTCCCCGGCCGCAAGCGTGATCAGATATGCGGAGTGGGGCACGTCGTGGCGCCAGTGAAAGGTGCGGGTCTTCGCGGTGGCATCGGCAGAGGTCGCTATTAAGGCGCCGTTGGAAATGGCGGTGAATTTTTCCGGGACGGTGGCTATTACCTCGCTGGTGGTCCGATTGTTCGGGTAGTCGTAGCATGGGAACCAGTAGCGCGAGTCTTCGTCTTCGCCCTGGGTCCACGCCTCGACCGGCTTGTTCGGGTAAGCCTCATCGGGGCCGACGAAATAAAGTCCGCGCCGCGGCTGGCTGGAGTAGTCGATGGCGATCTCGATCTCCGCGCCGGCTCCTAGAGCGCGCGGGATTGCTATCCGCAGTTTGCCGTCAGAGGTCTCGAAGGACGCCGGCTCGCCGCCAGCCCGAACCGAGTGAATCGTGAGTTCGGTCGCGTCGAATTCGAAGCGGTCAAGCGGCCAGGTGATTGCCGACAGGCGATGAGTCGCGGTGCCGGAGATCGTTTTCGCGTCGAAATCGAGCGCGACTTCGAGCTTGATATGCTTGATGTTCGCGGAGCGGTCGCGCGCGAATTTCGGTTCAACGTGCTCGGGCTGAAACGCCCGGCGCCCGCGCGCGAAAGCGGAAGTGAATGCGTCGCGATCGCCAAGGTCAATCGCCATCTGATCGAGAAATCGCGGCTTGTGCATGGCGGTGATCCTACGAACCGCGCCGCCCCCGCGCAATCGGGAAAGCTCAGCCGTTCCCGCACTGATACCTCGCCCGTTATTTCACGGGAGGTGCCACTGGCACACGGCGGTCGTTTTCTTACCTCTCCCGTGAAATAACGGGCGAGGTATCAGACGCAGCAAGAGGGATCGGAAGACCGGAGCAGACTACGCGGAGGCATCCAGGATCACGCCTTCATCGGGGGCGAGGTCGAGCGGCGACGCGATGGATTCTCCGGCGCGCTCGAGAATCGTGCTGAGCAGGATTTTCCCGGCCGGGGTTTTGATCTCGCGAGGTTCGCTGGTGAGATTCAGCGCGACGATCAAGTGATCCGCCGGCGTCTCGCGATGCGACGGAGTCTCGCGATGGAAGACCAGGCAGTCTTCGGGTGCGCCCTCGAATCCCCGATAGCTGCCCTCGACCAGTGCGGGAGTTTGCCTTCGGAGCCTAATCAGCCGGCGGTAGTGGGATAGCATCGAGTGCGGATCGCCCATCTGCCGCGCGACGTTGACGGCCCCGAAGTCGCCGCACGGGAGCCAGGGCGCGCCATCGGTCGAGAATCCTCCGCCCGGGGCGTCCGACCATTGCATCGGCGAGCGGCATCCGTCGCGTCCGACGGGATCGCGCCTGCGGTCGGCAGGAATTATCGCATCGCGCATGCCGATTTCCTCGCCGTAATAAATGAACGGCGTGCCGCGAAGCGTGAAGAGCATCACGGCTGCAACCCGTGCCCGCGCGTCACCGTCGCCACCACGCGAGTAGCGCGAGATGTGACGCGGAAAGTCGTGGTTCGACAACGTCCAGGTGGGCCACGCGCCGGGCCCGAAGGATTTTTCGGTCAGCTCGATCGCGGCGCGGAAGCGGCGCGCGTCGTAGCGCGCGAGCAGAAAGCGGAAGTTGAACGCGAGCTGAAGTTCGTCCGGCCGGATATAGTCGGCCAGCCGTTCCTGCTCGCGTGGCCACGTCTCGCCGACCAGCATCCGATCTTCGTAACTGTCGGCGACGCGGCGAAAACCGCGAATGATGTCATGAACCTCGGGCCGATCGGTGCTGTAGAGCGGATCCTGCGAGCCCTCCGCGTACCAGGGAATATCGGGATCGGTTGCGGCGCGAATCGGATTGTCGCGGAGCCGGTCGTCCTTGATGAGACCCTGCACCACGTCGATACGAAAACCGTCGGCGCCGCGATCGAGCCAGAAGCGGATGACGCCGTGAATTGCCTCGACCACTTCGGGATTTCGAAAATTCAGGTCGGGCTGCTGCTCGAGGAACATGTGCAGGTACCACGACGCGGTGGCGGTGTCGAATCTCCACGCGGAGCCGCCGAAGTAGCTCTGCCAATTGCTCGGTGGGAGATCGGACGTACCGGGAACCCAGATGTACCAGTCGCGTTTCGGACTTGCCGCCGACGAACGCGATTCGACGAACCATGGATGTTGATTCGAGGTATGGTTCGGGACCAGATCGACGATCACGCGGATACCGCGCCGATGCGCCGCGGCGACCAGCCGATCGAAGGCCGCGAGATCGCCAAGGTCCGGATGGATACCGCAGTAGTCGCTGACGTCGTAGCCCCAATCGTCGAGCGGCGACGGATTGATCGGATTCAGCCAGATGGCGTCGATGCCGAGCGAGTTCGCGGTGCCGTCATTCAGGTAGTCGAGATGCGCGGTGACGCCGTCGAGGTCGCCGATGCCGTCGCCATTCGAATCGGCGAACGAGCGCGGATAGATCTGGTAGAAGACGGCGCGCTGCCACCATTTGAGAGGCATCGAATCCCGCGCCGCGGTTAAACGGCGCGCGAGCCCATCAGGTCGGCAAAGTTGCTCGCGTAGAACTGTTCCTTGGCGGCCTCGGAGAGATTCGGCGTCGAGAGTGCGAAACGCTTGAGCGGATTTCGCCCGCCTTCGACATGCGGGTGGTCGGACGAGAACATGCACAGCTCTTCGCCCGCCTGCTCGATGATCCAGCCCACGTGCTCATGCGGATAGGGCGTGAACCTGAGATTCCGGCGCACGTAATCCGACGCCTTCATCGGAAGGCGCAGATATTTTTCGGAGGCCACGAAAGTTTCCTGCGAAATGTCGAGGCGGCGCAGCCATGGCACGATCCACATCGCGCCTTGCTCGATCGATCCACCGCGCAGCCGCGGGAACTGCTCGAAGATACCGTCCAGGACCATCGTGGAGAGAAAAATTTCGGGCATCATGTGGATCGCCATGAAATCTTTGGAGCGGATGTTCTCGCCGCCGCCGAGGAAGTCGGTGACCGGACGCGCATTGTCGTGAAATGCGCGCGGCACGGGGCGTCCGCCGCCGCCGATATGCAGCACGAATGGAACGTCGGCATCCTGCAAGCGCGCCCACACGCCGTTGAAGTCAGGATGGGTCGGCGACTTCCGGCCGGGCGGCAGCGACGGGATGTGAATCGCGGCGCATCCCAACGCAATTGCCTCGTCGATTTCCTTTTCCGCAAGCTCCGGAATGTCGAGCGGGACGAAACCGACCGCCAGCAGGCGCTTGTCGCCGCGGCAGAAATCGGCGATCGCACGATTGTGCGCGCGGGTTCCACCGTAGAGAACCTCGGGCGTCGAGCGGACCTGGTCGAACTCGCCCCAGAAATGCGTGATCGCGAAGGTGGTGAAGACCAACTGACGATTGAACCCGAGCAGGTCGAGTGCGTGGCGGCGCTCGTCGGGATCGAAAGCACCGAGCGCTTCCCATCCTTTACGAAGCATGAGGTTCGCTTCCGCATCGGCAAGTGCGGCGGAATTGGCCCGGCGATCGGCGGCGTGCGCGATCGCTTTTTCGACCAGCCGTCCTCCCGAGCCGATCGCGAGCGGATGAAGCTTTGCGCGCAGCTCGGGATCGGCGTAGGAAATCAGCCAATCCTGGGTCTCCATGATGTGGCTGTCGGCGTCGTTGAAGATTCTGCCTTCGGCATATGGCATCGCGATTACTCCGGCGTAGTTGGTTGAATTCGCGCGGCGACTCTTGGGTTCACTCACCTGCACGTTTCGATGTTCAAGATAGTGAAGGCGAGACACCGCGTATAGAGGGGAGCCGGGAGAGAACACTCCCGAAACCTCACGCAGGTTTCGGACTTCCCGATGGGAAAGATAAAGATGCGGCCTGACGGCCTGTTAGAACTCAAACTGATGAGATTACCTCGCCCGTTCTTTCACGGGAGAGGAGGCCGAGCGTAGCGAGGTAGGTGAGGGTGCAGGCAACGCCCGGCCAGCGGGGATCCCGATCACTTGTCGGTGAACCCGAGATCTTTCAGGCGGTCGCGCGCGTCTTTGGCGGCGTCGCGATGAATCATCCGGCGGGTCGGTACGGCGGCGGTAGTGCCGAGCAGCCGCGACGATCCGGCATCGAAGACGAACGACTCGATTCCCGCCGATGCCAGGTAGTCGTGAGCCATCCGGACCGGGGTCGGATCGATGCTGGCGAAGATTTCCTCGAGCGCCGAGGGATCAGGTAATTCTTTGTCGGCCATTATTATTCATACTCCGAGTCGCGACGGCGCCTAATCCGCGGAAGCTCCGGCGGAACGGATCCCTTTCACCCGGTGATAGATGAGGGCGCCGACGCCTGCGACCAACAGTATCGCGATGAGTGCGTCGAAGCGATGAAAGTAAGGCCCAAGGTTTTCCCAGTGCTGTCCCAATTTCAACCCGGCGTACGCGAGTACGAGACACCATATGTATGAACCGAGCAGGGTATAGATCGTAAACGGGAGGAGCTTCATCCGCGAAACGCCGGCGGGAAACGCGATGAAGGTGCGCACCACCGGCAGCATCCTGCTGAGGAACACCGCGAGCGAGCCCCATCTTGCGAAAAAGCGATCGGCGGTTTCCAGTTCGTGCGGCGCGATCAGGAGGTAGTGGCCGTAGCGTTCGATGAACCGGCGCCCACCGTTCGCGCCCACGTAGTAGGCGAGGTACGAGCCGAGCAGACATCCAAGCGCGCCCATAAGAGCGACCATCTGCAGGTTGAAGCGTCCGCTCGCAACCAGGAATCCGGAAAACGGCATGATCACTTCGGAGGGCAGCGGAATGCATGCGCTTTCAAGAGCCATCATGAGCACCACACCGCCGTAGCCGAGCGTGGAAATGACCGCGATGATGAAGGCCGACAGGCCGGAAACAATTTTATCGAGCATTCTTTTTCAAAATAGAGTCCGGCAAAACCAAGTCGGGCCAAACCAAGTCCGGCAAAAGACTGCCACGACCCGTGCGCGGTTGCGAGCATCCGGTTGTGTGAAAAAGTAAGGGCGGGCTTGGACAAGAAATATCTGATACTGTATATATGTTGAACGCGAGGAGCGTTCGGCAACTGGCGGCGCGTAAAAACGCGCCTTTCGCGACCATCGCGACTTGAAGCGAGGAATCATCAATGGACACCAACACGCTGACTATTACGGACAATCGCACCGGCAAGAAATACGAGATCGCGGTCGAGGAGGGCGGGGTGATTCGCGCCGCGGATCTGCGCCAGATCAAAACCGGCGCCGACGACTTCGGCCTGATGTCTTACGATCCCGCATTCGCCAACACCGCCGCATGCCGCAGCCGTATCACCTTTATCGACGGCGACAAGGGGATCCTCCACTACCGCGGATATCCGATCGAAGAGCTGGCCGAGAAGAGCAACTACCTCGAGACCGCATATCTGATCGTGAAGGGCGAACTCCCGGACCATGAGCACTACGAGCGCTGGGAGCACAATATCAAGATCCACACGATGGTCCACGAAAATATCAAGAAGTTTATGGAGGGCTATCGCTACGACGCGCATCCGATGGGGATGCTGCTCGGGACGGTCGGCGCGCTATCGACGTTTTATCCCGACGCGAAGGACATCAACGATCTGGAATCGCGCCGGCTGCAGACGCGCCGGCTGATCGGGAAAATTCCGACCCTCGCGGCGTTTGCGTATCGGCATACGAAGGGCCTCCCGTACGTCTATCCCGACAACGAACTCAGCTACACCGGGAACCTGCTCTCGATGCTGTTCAAGATGACGGAGCTCAGGTACAAGCCCAATCCGGTCCTCGAACGTGCGCTCGAGGTGCTGTTTATCCTGCATGCGGACCATGAGCAGAACTGCTCGGCAAACGCGATGCGCGCGGTGGGAAGCTCGCAGCCCGATCCTTATGCGGCGGCCGCGGCCGCGATTGCGGCGCTCTATGGTCCGCTGCACGGCGGAGCGAACGAAGCCGCAATCCGGATGCTGATGGAGATCGGTTCGGTGTCGGCAATTCCCGCGATGATCAGGCAGGTGAAGGAGGGCGAGCGGCGCCTGATGGGATTTGGGCATCGCGTCTACAAAAACTACGATCCGCGCGCAAAAATTCTGAAGGAGATGGCGGCCAAGGTGTTCGAGGTGACCGGGCGCAACCCGCTTATCGATATTGCGCTCGAACTCGAGCGAATCGCGCTGCAAGACGATTACTTCATATCGCACAAGCTCTATCCGAACGTCGATTTCTACTCGGGAATCATTTACCAGGCGATGGGATTTCCGATGACGATGTTCCCGGTGCTGTTCGCGATTCCGCGGACCTCGGGCTGGATGGCGCAATGGGCCGAGATGGTTCGCGATTCCGAGCAGAAGATTGCGCGCCCTCGACAGGTCTATATCGGCGAGGGCCTCCGGCACTACACGCCGCTCGAATCGCGGCCGAAACCAACCCAGCGCGAAGACGCAGTCAGCGAGGCAATCTAACGATCGTCTCGCGATGACTCCATCGCCGCCTGAGCGGAGGTTTTCCGATTAGCCAGTCTCTTGTGCCTCAGGAGCTCGGGGTAAACGACCTCATCGCGTCGCACCCTCAATCTTGGCGCGGCCGTCTAATTCGCTGGAAGGAATTTTCGGTCGCTGTGGCCGAGCTGGCGGGGCTTGTCGTGAGCCCAGTCTTTTGGACTCGGAAGGCGCCCGGTGGCGAGGGTCATTCGGTGCTTGTGATTCCCGGATACAGCGTCGGCGACCTCCAGTTGACATCGATTAGTACCTGGCTCAAACGCATCGGCTATCGAGTGATGAAATCAGGGCTTGATTTCAATCCGGGCTGGTCAGAGGAAATTGTCGAGGAACTCGGCCAACGGGCAGACGCTGAATTCCGCAGCAGCGGTCGTCGGGTGACATTGATCGGTCATAGTCTGGGCGGTCTGCAAGCGCGTTCAGTGGCGCAGCGCAGGCCGCACGCCGTTCGACGCCTGATCATGCTGGGAGCACCGCTCGCTTTCGCAGGAGAGACGATACTGACTTCAGTCGCGATCACGTCAATTTACGTCTCGATGGATCTCCCCTTTGAGCCGCAGGCTCGCGAAAGCCATGCAGAGAATATCGAGGTGAAAGGTTCGCACGGCGGGCTGGTAGTCAATCGGAGAGTCTATGCAATTGTAGCCGACTTGCTCCGCAGACCTGAGACGTAGCACGAGGACGCGGCGATCGAGGCTATCTGACGGCGGCACCGCCCAAGCTTGAACTATTTCACTTCCACGCGCGGCCGGCCGTTACAGGGTCACTTGCGAGTTCATCCACGGCGAAGCCTCGCGAGGCCGACCGCAGCTCCGATGAGGAGGCCACCCCCGACGCGTTCGATCACCGGCCGGAAGTGAGGTGCCGCACGGCGGCCCGCCCGGTAAGAGATGGCAGAATAAGTGGACAGCACCAGGAACTCGATCGCGAACGAACTGAAGGCGAGAATCAGGATCTGCCAAGCAAGGGGCTCCTTCGGGTCGATGAATTGCGGCAGGATCGCGGTGAAGTAGACGATGAGATTGGGCTTCGCCCCC
>JBGPNU010000160.1:0-7765 GCA_041487675.1 Binatus sp. (SeqCode) | reverse complement strand
TGCACCACGTTGTACTTGAGCCCGACTTCCTCGAGCATCCAGGTGATCTTGTAACCATTCGGCGTCGGCCAGAAATATACGTCGATCATTCCGCACTCCTTCGCTGATAGTCGAATCGAGTCATCCGTTTCATTCTGCAACTTTGATCACTCGTCCGCGCGACGCAAGGCGAAAACGCATCCAGCGCGCCGGGCTGCGATCCGCCGAGGCGCTGCTAGTTCGGCACGGAGTCGGCGTCGCCCTTGCGCACGCCCATCAGGTAGGCCTGGATAAATTCGTCGATCGCGCCGTCGAGCACCGCGCCGGTGTTGCCTATTTCGACGCCGGTGCGATGGTCCTTCACCATCTGATAGGGGTGGAGCACGTACGAGCGGATTTGGCTGCCCCACGCGATATCTTTTTTGTCCTTGCTGAACTTCTCGAGCTCTTCTTTTTTCTTGCGCTGCTCGAGCTCAAACAGGCGCGCGCGCAGAATCTTCATCGCCATCGCGCGGTTCTTGTGCTGCGAGCGCTCGTTCTGGCAGGTCACCACGATGTTGGTCGGAAGATGCGTGAAGCGCACCGCCGAATCGGTCTTGTTGACGTGCTGGCCGCCGGCCCCCGACGCGCGAAACGTGTCGATCCGCAAATCCGCGGGATTGATATTTATCTCTACTTTGTCGTCAACCGCGGGGAAAACGAACACCGACGCGAACGACGTATGCCGCCGCGCGTTGGCGTCGTATGGCGAGATTCGGACCAGTCGATGAATGCCGGCTTCGGCCCGCAGATAGCCGTACGCGAACTCGCCCTCGACGGTGACCGTCGCGCTCTTGATTCCGGCGCCGTCGCCCGGTTGCAAATCCGCGATCTCGGTCTTGAACCCGCGCCGCTCGGCCCAGCGAAGATAAAGCCGCAGCAGCATCTCCGCCCAGTCCTGCGCTTCCATCCCGCCGGCGCCGGGATGAATCGACATGATCGCGCCCAGGCGATCGTACTCGCCGCCAAGCATCAAGCGCAGTTCGTGGCGCTCGAGCTCGGTCCGCGATGCGTCCAGCGCCGCCGCGGTTTCGCGCGCCGCCTCGGAATCGTCAGCGCCTTCTTCTTCGGCCATCTGCAAAAACACGCGCGCCTCGTCCAGCTTGTCGCGAAGCATCTTGTACCCCGAGAGTTGGTCGCGAATCTGCTCCTGCTCCTTGAGCGCGGCCTGCGCAGTTTCCTGCCGATCCCAGAAATCGGGCTTTGCGGATTGTTCGACGAGTTGATTCTGGCGGACGGTCATTGCCGGGACGTCAAAGACGCCTCCCGAGCTTGTCGGCGCGGTCTTCGTACTCGGAAAGCTGCTGTTTCATATCGCTGAGCATTGGAGATGTTACCTCGGTGTTCGCGAACCCATTCTCTATTCTGCCACATCTCCGCGCTCGACTTAATGGGTCTTATGCGCTCGTCGCCGCGCACCGTTGCTTGAAAGTCGGCGCGCCGGAGTGACGGCAATCGGAACGGCGTTAGGCCATCGCCACGCCAACAACAACCCAACTATCGTCAGAACGAAGCAAAGCTCCGCAAACAAATCACCCACCATCGTGTAAACCGTCCGCACCGGGCGCCACGACACGTCCTCGATCTCCGTGCCGCGCTTGAACAGCGGCGTGCGATTGGTGATTCGTCCCGACGGCTCGATAATCGCGCTAATCCCGGTGTTCGCCACCCGCACCATCGGGACCTTCGTTTCCACCGAGCGCATCGCCGCCATCGCGAGCACTTGATATGGCGCCGAACTCTCTCCGTACCACGCGTCGTTGGTGATGTTCACGAGCACGTTGGCGCCGAGCTTAACCTCACGCCGCGTGAAGTCGGGAAAGATGCTCTCGTAGCAGATCAGAACTCCCAGTTTCGCGCCCTTCACTGAAAAAAGCGTCTGCTGTTCGCCGGGAACCATATCGCCCATGCCTTGCACGACGCGACTAACGAAGAATCCCAGGATCGAGCGCGCCGGAACGTACTCGCCGAACGGCACCAGCTGAATCTTGTCGTAATGCGCCTCCACTTCGCCCTTGGCCGACACCAGGTACGCGCGATTGTAAAATCCCAGGTGTCCATCGCGCTGCGCCAGCGCGGGTGCGCCGAACAGAATCGGATCGCCGATGTTGCGCGCGAGCGTCAGCAGCGCGGTGCGATACGCGGCGTCGGCGGCGAGTCCGGCCGGATATCGATCGTCCGGCTGGAACAGAAACGCCGCCGCCGCCTCGGGCCACACGATCAGATCCGCGCCTCGTTTTGCCGCGTCTGCCGTTTCGTCCTGATAGACCTGGTAACTCTGCTGCAGAAATTTCGGATCCCACTTGAGCGATTGCGGGATATTGCCCTGGACCATCGCAACCTTGAAGGTTCCCTTGGCAGCCGCACTTTTGAGATTGGCGATTCGCCAGGTGCCAAACCCGACCAGCGCGATCATCATCGCAGTCAACGCGCTAAGCCCGACGGTTTGCAATCGATAACTGCCGCGGCGAAAAATGACTACATACACCACCGCATTGAAGAACATGATCAGCGCCGAGACTCCGTAAACGCCGGTAAATTCGGCGAACTGAATCAGTTCGAGATTTCGGTAGGCCGTGTAGCCGAGCAGGTTCCACGGAAACCCAATCGGAAAGTAGGTGCGGATCCATTCGACCGCGGTCCACGCAACCGGCATCGTGAGCACCGCGGGGATTCGAGTCCGCCGCGCGGCCAATTCGCCCGCCCAAATAGCAACCGCGGTATCGATCGCGACGATCCCCGCCAGCAGCATCATCGGCAGGATCGCGAATTCCATTCTCACGTCGGCAAAGTCGTGCAGTGGAATCGGAATCCAGTAGAGCGACCCGACGTACGAGGCGAAGCCCTGCAGCCATGCCCACGCAAACACGCGGCGGAGACTCTCGCCTTCGATCGCATAGAACAGCGGCACGAATGCCACCCACGCGAGCAGCCCGTAATCGAACTTCGGAAATGCCAGCCCCACCGCGAGACCGCTGGCCACGGCGAGCGCCGCGCGGGTTGGGTTGCTCGATGACATCGTCAGGCGGGTCGGTTAAACATCTCGGCTATTGGGATCACGCCGGCGCACGGTGGGCGGCCGTCGAAGCGCTCGAAAATTTCGTCCACGTCCTTCCAGGTTTCGACCAGCGCGGCTGCGAGCATCGGGTCGAACCGCAATTCGCCCGCGGCGCGCCACTCACGCTCGAAGGTCCAATCGACGGGCGGATTCTTGTCCATCTCAAGAGACACGACGCGCCAACTCTCCTCCGGGGCCAGGATTTTTTCGGCCTCTTGCCATGGCAAGTAGATCACCGGCCGCGCGCCCATCGTGAAAGCATACCGTTTGTCCACCGCGATCCCGAATGGTTCGTAGCGGCGGCGATTGCGCCGGTCGAGGATCGTGCGTAGTTCCGCAATCGGCACGTCGAACATGCAAACTGCCGGATGCCCGCCGCGAACCATCCTGCTGCCGCCGCGAATAACGCCATCCTTGAGGATCGCAACCAGGTTGTCGAGCGCCGTCGCGCTGGTCGAAGCGCGGGTGAAATGCGTCAGCATCGCCGCCGCGGGAATTCTTGCCGGCTCGCGCTTCATCAGGACTTTCGCCGCCCCGAAGCTTTGCGCGGAGCCGCGCTCTTGCGCCGCATCGGCACGCTGCGCGGTCTGCTGAGCTCATTCGCCAGCGCGCGTTCACGCGCGAACATCTTGCGCGCGTCGGACGAAGAACGTTCGTGGTCGTACCCGATCAGATGCAAAAATCCATGAATCAAAAGCCGGCGGATCCGCGCCGCGGGCGTAGTTTGCAACTCGCGCGCCTGCCGCAAGGCCGTATCGATCGATATCACCACGTCGCCGAGCGTAAGTCCGGGGTCATTCGTCACGCTCGGCGGATTGGCCGGCGCGATGCCCGCTTGTTCGATTTGGGAAAACGAAAGTACGTCGGTAGCCGAATCGATTCCCCGATAAATGCGATTGAGTGCGCGAATCGCGCGATCGGATACCAGGCTTAGCGACAGCTCGCATTCCGGGAGATCGGCCGCAACCATCAGGCGCTGCGCATCGGCCCGAAGCCGGCCCGCGTAGCGACGCCCGCGCGCCGTCGCGCATCGGAACTCGACCGCCACTCGGATCAATCCCGATGGTTGCGCTCAGTTTCCGGCGGCGTCGCCGGACCATCGACGTTGAACGATTCGTACGCCTTGATTATCGATTGCACCAGTCGATGCCGCACCACGTCGCGATCGTTGAACCGAATGAAGGAAATTCCCTGCGTCGCACCGAGCACGATACTCGCTTCCTTCAGGCCCGACAGCTTGCCGCTCGGCAAATCGATTTGCGTCACGTCGCCGGTGATGACCGCTTTGGAATTGTAGCCGAGCCGGGTCAGAAACATTTTCATCTGCTCGGAGGTCGTGTTCTGCGCTTCGTCCAGGATGATAAATGAGTCGTTGAGCGTGCGCCCGCGCATGAACGCGAGCGGCGCGACCTCGATCGTTCCGCGCTCGAGCATCCTGCGCGCCCGATCGAAATCCACCATGTCATGCAGCGCGTCGTAGAGCGGGCGCAGATACGGATTCACTTTCTCCGCGAGGTCGCCGGGCAAAAATCCAAGCTTCTCGCCCGCCTCGACCGCCGGCCGGCATAGCACCATCCGCGTGACCTGGTTTTTCATCAAGGCGGCCAGCGCCATCGCCATCGCGAGGTAGGTCTTGCCGGTGCCCGCGGGTCCGATTCCAAAAACAATGTCGTGAGCGCGAATCGCGTCGATGTAAAGTTTCTGATTGACGCTCTTTGGCGAGATGACGCGCTTGTTCGCTGAAACGTAAATCGTGTCGAGGAAAATATCTTTCAGCTCGGCGTTGCGATCGCCGCGGATTATTCGAATCGCGTACTCGACGTCGCTCGGATAGATCGGATGGCCGTGCTTCAGAAGATCGTAGAGCTCGCTGATTACTTTGCCCGCCAGCGCCTGCTCGGCGTGCTCACCGGAAATCTTGAGCGAGGTGCCCGTCACTCCGATTCGGACTCCGAGCGCGCTCTCAACCGTGCGCACGTGCGCGTCGTGCTGGCCGAGCAGATCGGAAAACAGGCGTGGGTCGTCGAAATGGAGTTCGAGCGAATCTTCGCTGGCTAACTGGGAAATCGCCGGGCCTCTTGAGGTACTGATTTCGTTTTTCGTTGCTGTCGCCCGCCAGCTTTGAGGGTCGTCCACGCGCCGGCGAAGCTAATCGTAATCATTTCGCCGCGGTTGGGAAAGCACCTCCAAGAAAATCAACTAACCATAGAATCATCCAATCAATCTCATCCAATCAGCGTCGCGACCTTGGCCAGCGCCTCGGCGAGCTTCGACGCATCGCGCCCGCCGGCCTGCGCCAGATCCGGGCGCCCGCCACCGGTGCCGCCGACAATCGGCGCGATATTCTTGATAATGTCGCCCGCCTTGATTTTCCCGGTGAGATCCGCCGTCACCGCCACCAGCAGAGCCACCTTGCCCTCGCCAAGGTCGGAGCCGAGCGCGACCACCGCCGATCCATGCTTCTGGCGCATCCGATCCGCCATCTCGCGCATCGTGCGCGGATCGACGCCGTCGAGTTTGCGCGTCACTATCTTTACGCCGGCAACCTCGCGCACTTCTTCTTCCGATCCGGCCGCGCCCGCGCCGCCCGCCAGCTTCTGCTCCATGGCGCGGAGCTTTTTCTCCAGTTCCTTTTCACGGGCGAGCAGCTTTTCGAGCCGCTCGACCGCCGCGCCGTCGCGAGCGCCGAGCTGCGCGCCGATTTCCTCGAGGATCTTCTCGCGCTTGCGAATTGTCTCGAGCGCGCCCTGTCCCGTCACCGCTTCTATTCGCCGCACTCCCGCAGCGACGCCCGATTCCGCTTCGAGTTTGAAAAAGCCGACGTCGCCGGTGCGCGAGATGTGAGTGCCGCCGCATAGCTCGACCGAGAAATCGCCCATCTTCACCACCCGCACGCGGTCGCCGTACTTGTCGCCGAAAAACGCGAGCGCGCCGGCTTTGATCGCGTCGTCGTACGCCATCTCCTCAGTCGTCACTTCGGCGTTCTCGCGGATGCGCGCGTTGATCTCCTCTTCGATCGTCGCGAGCGCGTCGTCCTTGACCGGTCCGGTGTGCGCGAAGTCGAAGCGCAGCCGCTCCGGCGCGACCAGCGAGCCCGCCTGATGCACCGAATTGCCCAGGATTTCGCGCAACGCGTAGTGCAGGATATGCGTCGCCGAATGGTTCAGCATCGTGGCGTCGCGCCGGATGCGATCGACCGTCAGCTTGACGCGCGCGCCCGTCTTGAAGTCATGTCCTTCGCCACGAATGAGCCTGCCAACGTGCACAATGGATGTACCCGCACGTTTGGTATCGACGACTTCAAATATGCTTCCTGTCTCCGCCTTGATTACGCCGCGATCGCCGACCTGGCCACCGCCTTCGGGATAAAAGCAGGTCTCCGCGACGGTCAGTTGTTCCAGCGCTGGCGGTGCTGACCCCACGTAAGCCCAATGGACGCCCTGTACTTCGGATTCATTCTTATAGTTGCCGTACCCAACAAATCGAGAGGTTTCAGACGTAATGATAAACTTGATGTGTTCATGAGCCCTCGCGGCGCGGCCGCGTTCTTTCTGCTCTTCCATCAAATGTTCGAAGCCCGCGACATCCACGTCAATCGAGTGATTGCGCAGTACGTCCTCGGTCAGATCGAGCGGAAACCCGTACGTGTCGTAAAGTTTAAACGCGACCTCGCCGGGGAGCGTATGTTCGCCGCTTTTTTTGATGCGTCTTAGTTCCGTGTCTATAAGTTCGAGCCCGCGATCGAGTGTACCGGAGAACAGATCCCACTCTCGCTGTAGGGCGAATTCAATCTTCTTCCGATTATCATTCAGTTCGGGATATGTGTCCCCCATCGACTCGATGACTCCCTCGAAAGCCGCGTCCAAGAAAGAGCCTCCCTTAATCCGTAACCAACGTCCGTGACGAATCATCCTTCGGATCAGGCGCCGCAGCACGTATTCACGGTCGGTGTTTCCCGGCATGATCCCTTCGGCGACTAGGAAGCTCACAGCTCGTGCATGATCGGCAATCGCACGAAAACTGACATCATCTTGAGCGTTCTTCCCGTATATCGCGTCACTTCCAAGTGTAGCCGCCGCGATGTCTAGGCGCTTGATGATCGTCTGGAACAGATCGATGTCATAATCGCCGAGGATCTTGCCGGTCTCGATGCTCTGCAATGCCGCCGTCACGCGCTCCAACCCGGTGCCCGTGTCGACGTGCGTCATCGGCAGCGGAGTCAGCACGCCCGACGCGTCGCGGTTGTATTGGATGAAAACCAGGTTGCCGATCTCGATGAATCGCTCGCATCCGTCGACGTTCACAAAACATTTCTGCCCCGGATGATTCTTTTCCGGATGGCACACCGTTTCGCCGCGGTCGATGCTGATTTCCGAGTTGGGACCGCACGGCCCGGTCGGCCCCATCTCCCAGAAATTGTCTTTGTCGCCGAATTGCAGAATCCGCTCGCGCGGAAGCACTCCGAGCTTCAGCCAGATGTCCTCGGCCTCTTTGTCGTCCTTGTGAACCGTCGCCCACAAAAGCTTTGGGTCAATCTCCCAAACCTTGGTGATGAGCTCCCAATGCCACTTGATCGCTTCTTCCTTGTAGTAGTCGCCGAACGACCAGTTCCCGAGCATCTCGAAGAACGTGTGATGGTACGTGTCGCGGCCGACCGCCTCCAGGTCGTTGTGCTTGCCCGAGAGCCGC
>JBGPNU010000159.1:0-7768 GCA_041487675.1 Binatus sp. (SeqCode) | reverse complement strand
GGACAAGTTCTTTCAAGCGCCACTGCAAACGCCCGAATGCCTGTCCGATGTAGATGTCACTCCTTCGAACTCTAAAAATAACCCCACGAGTTACCCAGGAACCGCACTTACCAGTCCCTACGACTACGTGACCACCGTAGTGTTTCCGGGATGCGCCGCGGCCACTGGGCGTGGTACATGCCATGATACAGGCCCCGACGACTGGAAACCCAACTGGTCACAGGACTGCGCCAATCAAAGCTGCTATGGAGTGCCCCTATATAGGGAGAACCTGCTTAAGAGTGAGACCGATGCTGTGCCTATACGCCTGATGGGCCAAAGCAAATTTCAGAGGAGCAGCCTTACCACCAATAGCAACACGTATTACATCGACACCACGCCCAGCAAGAACGCACAGCTAAATCCTCCTGGCCTCAATCCTGGAATCAGTCATGTCAATGTCTTCTCGAAGGGTCAGACGTATTATGTCTTTCTGCTCTTTGCCAAGGCCACAACGAAACAGACTTATGACATGTACGTCGGAAAGGGCTTCGATGAGACTAAAGTAGACAATTTGTTCTTGACACGTGTGAAGCTACCCGGCGACTATATGTTCGATAATGATGGAAAGCTTCCAGCGGGTTGGACGACTGGCTACAACCAAACTTCGGGCGTCCTGTCAGTGACTATGGACATGAGCAAGGTCTCAAAGTTCGCGACGGAATACGCTGCGGCGATGAAGAGCCAGTGTCAACCGACGACCTTCTGCAAGTGGAACGGCGACCCTCTATCTGGCGAGGACAAGTGTCAATGTGCGGACTCGGTATTTTCACCTCCAACTTCCGACTTTGTCACCAAAGAATGTGCCAAGACTAACGGGATATGCAGTTGGGCGGTCAAGGATGTCGATTGTCCGGAGGGTGGCTGCTACGGTTTCGGGGTGAAGATCTCGGGTCAGTTCGTGACCAGCGATTCGCCTCCGAACCCGGCTCCGACCACGCAATGCTTTCCAAAAACGGACCTGACGAAGGAGCCTCCTTTCATCTCGCCCTGGGAAATTAGCTTCACCGGCATAACCGACACGTCGGACAAATGCTTCTATTCTTCCCTGCCTGGTGCGCAGTTCTGTCCATAGAGTCGTGCCTGGCGTGATCAAGAAGGGCTGTCTGATGGTAGAGGTGAGCCGGAAGTCGTGAAGCATCTCGATCCGATCTTCGTGACGCTCGCGCCGCCTCTTGATTCGGCTCCGCGCACTGCGGGACGCGAAAAGGTCAAAGACAGCACCGCGGAACACGGCTATCTACGCGGGCCGAACCAGCACGGCGCAAATTACATGGTAAGTGCGTCTTACTATGGAATACTTACAGACCGTAGGCGTTCCACTACTCGATCGAATCAAAATCGAAAACGCGCGATTTCCGTGTGAAATTAGATAGGTAGATGCTCTACCGACAAGTCGCGAGGAGATGGCACTTCAATTGCTTGATTTGTTATCCAGACGATGACCGAACCGCATATAGGATCGATACTGAAGCGCATCGCCACCGATAGCGCGAGCAGTCGGTCCAAGGTCGCCTCTTCCTCTCCGAGGCCGCCGCGTGGAATGTCGCCGATGAAGCCCCTCCCCCGGTCATTCGGTAGCAACAGCACCCGCGCGGCGGTCTCCGTCTCTTCCCGCCAGCCTGAGTCCGCGAAAGCGAGGTTGAAGCCATGAGCGCAGTCTTGTCGGCTGATTTTTCAAGAGTCGGTTCGATCACGAGGAGGGAAGCGCGATTGCACGAGCCTCGCGAGTTTCCGTGCTCCTCCGCGGCGCCGAGACTGCCGATTTCGATTCCTGAGGAAATTCTCGACTACTATGCGTTTGTGTTCTGTCAGTTCGGCTTCGGCCAATTGAATATGACCTTCGAACAGTTCCTGCTGGTGGCATCGGCAGTTAGATCGGCGGGATTGAACGCGGAATACGAATGAGAGTTCGAAGCCGCCGTTAAGTAGCTCCGATAGCGACGCGCGTTAACAGACGCCAGTCGCCCACCCGAGCGCAAATTTCTTACACTACCTTGCGGAAAGCCATCGCAGGCGAAATCCGCAACGCTTCGAAGATCGGCACCAAGCCGCTAATCAGGCTCACCGCCAAAGCGACGGCAAGCGCGCCGAGTGCTTGCGCATAGGTGACCCAGAGCGCGCCATTACCGCCGAGCGCGGCGCCGAGGGTGACGCCGCCGGAGAACATCCAGAGCGCGACGCCCGCGCCGATTAGTCCTCCGAAAAATCCGATCGCACCGCATTCGCCGAACAACAAGGCCGCGACGCTGACGCGGCCGAAACCGAGCGCGCGCATCACGGCCACATCGCTGATTTGCTCGCGCACCAGCATCACGGTGGAATTCGCGGCGATCAGCAGAACGGTGAGCACCACGACGACGCACAGCGCAAACACGATACCCCTGATGTTACCCAGCGCTGAGAGGCCGCTGGATAGTGCGTCGCTCTCGGTCATCGTGCGCGTTTCGTAGTCGGAATTCTTGAAGTGCTCGTCGATCTCTTTCGCGAGCGGGCCCAAGTCCCTGGCGTCGTCCGCGCGCACGATGATGTTCCACGCGATATCCTCGTCGCCGAGTCCGTGCGCTTTGCGCGCTTCCATCAGGTAGTCGCGCCGAAAAAGAAAGCTGTTCGGATAGTGCTTCGACTGCAGGGTCGCGAGTATCACGAAGGTCAGCTCCATGCCGCTCGCGTCGTTGGCGCGGAGCGTGATCTGTTGCCCGATCTTCCAGCCGTACTTCCGCATTAGTACCTCGCCAACGATTGCGGTGCGGCGCTCTTTGGCGGTGGCCTTTTGTTGTTCCAGAGACAAGTTGTAATCCGGAAACACGTCGGATATCTCGGGACCGCCGCCCGCCGCGAACACGGGTTCGCTGATGTCGCGCCAGGTGGCGAACCATCCGGTAATCGCGACGCATGCGGCGCACCCGCGCATCTTACGAATCTCGTCGCAGTAGCGAGCCGGCAGGTCTTCCCACGGCGCGGTCTTGTTGGTGATTATGAGCCGGAGGGTGCCCGACGCGTCCTTGACGATTCGATCCATCGAGGCCGGCACCGACACCAGCACGGTATAAATGAAGGTCGCGAGCGCAATCGTCGCGATGGTAAGCAGCGTGCGCCTTGTGTTCCGGCGCATGTTACGTTCGACGAGCTTGAACCAGTTAAACATCGTGGCGACCGACGCGCTTAGACCGCGCGCAGCGACTCCGTGACAGCGATACGTGAGGCGCGCCACGCAGGCAACAGTCCGCCCAACCCGCCGATTGCGATCGCCGCTATCAGCCCGGAGACAAACGCACCCGCGGTGAGACGAAATCTGAAGATGAACTCGCCAACGTTCATGAGCTGGCTGCTAAGTCCGGTCGAATACGCGATCAGTATTCCAAGTAGCTCTCACAGTATGCCGCCGGCTATTGCAAGCACGACGCTCTCCATCACGAAGCTGGTGAGCACGTTGAAACGGCTGAATCCCAGCACGCGCAGCACGCCTATTTCACTGGTGCGGCGCGCGACGGCTGAGTACATCGTGTTCATTGCGCCGAATATCGATCCGATTGCCAGGATCAGCGCGACGATCAGGCCCATCGAGTACAACTGATCGACGAACTCCGTTTGCTTCGCGTAGAACTCCTGCTCGGACTCCGCGTCGACTCTGACCCGCGAATCCGTGGTCAGCGACTTGGCAAAATCCGCCTGCCGGCCGGGCCGCAAGACGACGTGAAGCACTTCGAAACCATTGGCGACGTGGATATCCTGGGCAAGCACATCGAGATCGGTCAGCACCTCCGATTCTCGCGCGCTGTCATGATCCGCGAAGATGCCGACGATCTTCCAGGTCCGTCGTCCAAATCTGAAATCGCTCCCCACCGCGAGATTGTGATAGCGCGCGGCGAGCTTGCGGCCGACGACCATCTCGGCCGAGCCGCGATTCGGCCATCGCCCATTTTCTATCCGCATGTCGCGATGCACCTGGTAGGCGATGGGATAAACGCCTCGGAGCGTGGTGAATATCGCGCCCGCCGACCTGGGCGCATCGGGGGCGGGATTGAAGCCGCTGATCACCTCGGGTGAGACCAGAGGCTGGCCACCCTGGGTCGTCGCGATTTGGCTGCGACTCTTGATGATCTCGTACTGCTCGCGGGAGACGAAACTGCCGCCTTCGTTAGTGGTACCCCGGCTGAGCACGATCCAATTATCGCTGATCGCGGTGCGCATCACGGTTGCGCGAAGACCTGCGACAAATCCCGAGAGAATAAAGAGGATCATCACGACCAGCGCCACGACCGACGCCGTCATCACGCTGGTGGCGCGGCGAACCATCAGGCTCCGCAGGTTGTACCGAATCGGAATCAATGCTTTCGCTCTTCTCGCACGAACCCGGAGGAAACTTGGCGAGATTCCTCCAGATATGAAGAGAGCGATTGTATAACCGGAGGCGACGACGATCCTAGAGGGAATTCAGCCGCGAAGTCACCTGGCCCATCTGGCTGGTATCGTAGGCGCAAAACTGGCTCACTTCGCGGGCAAAGCGCCGCGAATTTAGTGCGTCCAGCATGGCCTTGACCGGAGGCGAATCGGATTCGGTCTCGGGGATCACCAGGTCGTAGCTCTCTTCTCTCAGCGGAACGAAATTCAGACCGGACGCATCGGCGGCGACCCGGATCGAGACGCCAACGTCAGCCTGTCCCGCGGCGATTGATCCCGCAACTTCCAGGTGGCCCGCGAGTTCCGCATCGTACCCGATGATTCGATCGGCGTGGAGCCCGAGTTCGGCGATAGCTTCGTCAAGTGCCGCGCGCGCTCCCGATCCACGCTCGCGATTAGCCAGCCTGAGGCGCGGCCGGCTCAGATCGGCGAAACCGCGAATCTTGAGCGGGTTGCCGGAAGCCGTCGCGAGACCCAGCTCCCAACGCGCGAAGTTCACGATCAGATGGCGGCGGCGCCCCATCGCACTATCGACGGCGCGCAGATTAAATCTGCCGGTCTTTGGATCCCGCAGATGCGTGCCGGCGGCGTGTGCGCGGCCGTTGATCAACGCGTCAAGAGCACTGCTGCTCGAGCATGGGATCGCAACTGCGCAGACCGGGGAGCGTCGGCGCGCCAGCCAATCCGAGAGCATCGCAACCGCGGGATCGCATCCTGCAATCAGGAGCGTGGAATCGATCTCGTCTTGCGACCGGAAGGTCGATATTTCAGCACGTGTTTTACTCGAGCGTGCAACCAGTCCGGCCACCGGAGCGAGCGCCATCCGCGCTGCGGGCTGAGTGACGGCGACCACCCGTGCACCAACTCGACCCAGCACGACCCGCGTCGCGGCGGCGCCGACCGCTTGCCGATCGTCGATCCATCGGACCTCGACCCGGTGGGCGACGTCCTGCTCCGGCGATCCAAACAAATCCTCGACCGTTCGACCGAGTTCGCGCGCAAGTTTCAAAGCGACGGTCACGTTCGGCTGATACACGCCTGACTCGATCGCGTTCAACGCCTGGCGTGAAATCCCGGCGCGATGCGCCAGCGCGCTCTGAGTAAGAGCGGCGCCGATCCGGATTTCTCGAAGATGCTCCTTTGATGGCGCCGTGATACTTGTCATTTGTCCATCATAATGGCATTGGCAGACGCACAATAAAAACGGTTTATCGATCAGTTTGACGCCGTTCGATCAGTGCATTCAGCCGAGTTGGCAGAGCGCTCAGAAACTTCATCGGTGCGCCCGAAACCGGATGGCAAAACCTGAGCTCGCACGAATGCAGTGACAGCCGGCGCGCAGGATCGGTCTTCGCGCCGTACTTCCGATCGCCGACGATAGGATGACCAAGCGCGGCCAACTGAACTCGGATCTGGTTCTTGCGTCCGGTTTCGAGTTCAAGCTCGAGCAGTGATCTCTTCCCATGCGTCCCGAGCACGCGGTAGTGCGTTATCGCCAGCTCGCCACCTTTATCGACACGATGAACCCGCAATGACTTGTCTTCCAGCAGACGGTCTTTGAGTGTTCCATCCGCGCTCGAAGGCGTGCCCTCCACCACCGCGAGATATTTTTTCGAAACACTTTTCCAGTTCTGCTGAAGCGCAGTCTGGATGAGTTCATTCCTTGCAAACAACACCAGGCCGGAGGTCTCGCGATCAAGCCGATGGACGATGAAGGCCTGTTGCGTCGGCGATTTCGTGAGCCGCTTGAGGTACTCGTTGATAATACGATGTGCGGTTCGCTCCTTTTCGCGCGCGGAGCCCATCGAAAGCAGTCCGGTTGGTTTATCGACTACGACGACGGCCTCGTCCAGATGGACGATTCTTAGTCCATGCAGCTCAAGGTCTGCATCGGGTATTCGCTTCCTCATCGAGATAGTCACGAGGTCGCCCGGTTCCAGCCGGGTATCGTGCCGGACGTTCGGCCGGTGCTGCACCGTCACCGCACCGAAGCGGAGAAGGTCCTTCGCCTGTTTGCGCGAGAGCTTAGCCGGCGGGCCGAGCAGATAGGTCAGAAGCTCGCAACTCGACTCGACGCGAAATTGAGTCAAACGTTGACCGTGCTCATGTCATGGTAACGGCCGCCGGCCGCGAAGCCCTTGGGCGCAACTTCTTCGATCCGCGCAAGATCGCTCTTCGACAATTGGATCTTGACCGCCGCGACGTTCTCTTCGAGATACGTACGGCGCTTGGTGCCGGGAATCGGGACCATGTCTTTTCCTTGCGCGAGCACCCAGGCGAGCGCGAGCTGGCTCGGCGTAATGTTCTTCTGGTCCGCAATTTCCTTGATGCGATCGACGACCTTGAGATTCCTCTCGATATTTTCGCCGTCGAAGCGGGGCGAGATGCGCCGTCGCATATCGTCAGCCGGAAGATCGCGGATCTTTCCGCTCAGAAACCCGCGCCCGAGCGGACTGAACGGAACGAATCCGATACCGAGTTCGCGCAGGGTCGGAATCACCTCGTCCTCGTAGTCGCGGGTCCAGAGCGAATATTCCGACTGAAGCGCGGTTATCGGATGAGTCGCATGCGCCCTGCGGATAGTTTTAGCGCCGGCCTCGGACAAGCCGATAAAACGGACCTTACCCTGGCGCACCAATTCTGCCATCGCGCCAACCGTCTCTTCGATCGGCACCTTCTTGTCCACGCGATGCTGGTAATAGAGATCGATATGATCGACGCCGAGGCGCTTGAGCGATGCGTCGCACGCGGAGCGCACGTATTCCGGCCTGCCGTTGATCGCGCGCGTGCCATCGGCGAGGACCTGGTTGGCGAACTTGGTCGCGATTATGACCCGGTCGCGATTTCGTGCGAGCGCTTTGCCGACCAGCTCTTCATTGTGACCGGCGCCATAAACGTCCGCGGTGTCAAAGAAGTTTATGCCCAGCTCGATCGCACGATCGATCGTCGCCGCAGATTCGCGGTCGTCGCGCGGACCGTAAAATTGCGACATCCCCATGCATCCGAGGCCCAATTCCGACACCTCGAGTCCCTGACTGCCAAGCTTTCGTTTTTCCATGGATTGCTATCTTATTCGTCGGACCGGCTCGATGACTACTGTACGAAGCGCTGTCGGAGCGCGGCGGGCAGCTTGAAAGTTCCGTCGGCGGAGGATGGGAAGTCGATCACACATGCGACCGCGTCGATGTTGAGCGGGCCGTAAAGGTGCGGGAAGAGATCGTCGGGAGTTCCCTCGAGGGCGGGCGGTTCGTACCTCGGCCCGGCCGTGAGCCGCGATTCGTCAATGCACAACACGACCAGCCCGGTTTGCCCGCGAAAAAAACGG
>JBGPNU010000158.1:0-7780 GCA_041487675.1 Binatus sp. (SeqCode) | reverse complement strand
CCTGGTCGAGGCGCTCGAAAGTCCGGACGCTCTTCGCGAGTTCGATCTCGCCTTTCTCGCGATTCCGGCTCACCGCGCCGCCGAAATTGTGGCCGCGCGGCCGGGGCCGCGGCTGATCGATCTCAGCGGGGCAAGTCAGGCGCCCTCGAGCGTTCCGATGGTCGCGCCCGGACTCACCTCGCGCGAAGCGCTCGGGAAGTTGCGCACCGCGATGGTCTTCACCACGCCTCATCCGGTGGCGCACGTTCTGGCAACCTGTCTCAAGGCATTGGGTCCGCCGACAGGATTCGTCGCGGCCACTGCGATGCTGGGGGCGAGCGCGGGCGGCATGGACATGCTCACCGCAACCGTCGATCAGACAACCGATCTGTTGAGCGCACGGCTCGAACTCGACGATGACGAGGTTCAGCGCGGCTTCAATGTGTTCATGCGCGAGCACGAGCGTTCGGTCGCGACCGCTATCGCGGCGCAAGTCTCGGCGCTGCTCGAAAATCCACCTGCGCTGTCGATCCAGGTCGCCGCTATGCCGGTGCTTCACGGCTCCGCGCTGACGATCGACATTCAGACGCCGAGCAACGGTCGAGACGCTCGCGAACTGCTCCGCGCCGCGCCCGGCCTTCTGGTTGCCGAAGAGGGCGAACCGCTTGGCGTGATCGACGCGGTGGGCCAAGAAGCGATCGTAGTCAGCGTCGAGACGCGGCCCAACTCACTTTCGCTATGGTGCGTGTTCGACAACACGCGGCTGGCCGCTTTGGGCGCGCTCTGGATCGCGGAGGCGCTGGCGCCAAGCGCGCCGACGCTCGCCTGATTTGGCCGCGCCGCGATGGTTCTCAAGCTCACGCTCGAGTACGACGGCAGCAATTATTCCGGATGGCAACTGCAGCCGCGCCACGATTCAGTTCAGGCGAGGATCGAAGCCGCGCTCGAGAGGATATTCGCGACCCCGGTGCGGGTGTTCGGCTCGGGCCGCACCGACGCCGGGGTTCACGCCCGTGGGCAGGTCGCCTCGATCACCATCCCGCGCCCGTTCGACACGGGCGAATTGCAGCGCGCGCTGAACGCGCTGCTGCCCGCGGATATCGTGGTGCGCGATCTTGCGCCGGCGCGCGATGATTTCGACCCGCGCCGCGACGCGCGCTCGCGGGTGTATGAATATCGCGTGCTCAACCGCCAAGTCGCATCCGCATTTGAATATCGCTACAGCTGGCTGGTCCGCGACGAGTTGGATCTCGCCGCCATGAACGCGAGCGCGCAAGTGTTTGCCGGCGAGCACGACTTCGCCGCGTTCCGCTCGCTCGGGTCGGAAGTAAAAACGACCGTGCGCCGCGTGATCGCGAGTGGATGGAGGCGCGCCGACGACGTGCTCGTCTATCGGGTCGAGGCAAACAGTTTCCTCAGGCACATGGTGCGCGCGATGGTCGCGGCGATGGTCGATGCCGGACGCGGGCGGCTCGACGCGGGCAAAATCGCAATCATTCTCGAAGGACGAGACCGTCACGCGTCGCCGGCCAACGCGCCGCCGGGCGGTCTCTACCTGGTCGAAGTCCGCTATTGAATTCGATCCCCCTGGGCCGTTATTCACATCGTCCAAGTCGGCTCCTGACACGCGAATCGCATCGGTCGGCTCTCAGAGGGCGCTTGAACCCCTTGGGGGCGAAGGCGCAGCGCGGCAGCCTGTGCAAAAACCATCGCGATCCCTAGAAAAATAGCGATTTTTTGCGTGCGCGCACTTGAAATTCGTGCGCTACTGGTTCACGCTCTCTGCAACCCGGAAACCGGGAACGCTAAGGAGGCGGATGATGACGCAGGCACAAGTAGCATCTTATATGGCCGAGAAGATCGGGATCACGAAGAAGCAGGCCAAGACCACGCTCGAGGAACTGAACGCGCTGGTCGTGCGCGAACTCAAGAAGGAAGGATCGCTGCGCCTGGCCGGGCTCGGTATCTTCCGCAAGCGCAAGACCAAGGCGCGGATGGGTCGCAATCCGGCGACCGGAGAGGAGATCAAGATTCCGGCGCGGACCCGGCTTCGCTTCACGGCGGCCAAGGCGCTCAAGGACTCGGTCCTCGGCGCGAAATAATTTAACGGCGAAGTTCAGTGACCCGCGGGAACGGACTAAAGTCCGGCTCTCGCGGTTTGCTTTCTGCTTTCAGTCTTTGTGGTCGCGATCTCCGCTCTTGCGGCGCGGCTCGGAGTTGCGTTTTTCGCGCGCACGGGCGAGAAACTCGCGAATCCGGATTTCATATCCACGTTCGGAAGGCTCGTAGTAAATCTTCTCTCGGAGCTGGTCGGGCAAATAGCTCTGCGCGACCAGCGCGTCTTCGAAGTCGTGCGGATAGCGATAGTCCTTGCCGTAGCCGAGCCCTTTCATCATCGGCGTGGGCGCGTTGCGCAAATGAAGCGGCACACCGAGCGCGCCAAAAGTTTTCGCGTCCTCGCCCGCCTGACGCATCGCGCGGTACGACGCGTTGGACTTCGGTGCGCTGGCCAGATAGGTCACGCCCTGAGCGAGCGGAATCACGCCTTCCGGCATCCCGACAAAATCCACCGCGTCCTTGACCGCGACCGCGATCTGCAAAGCGCGCGGGTCCGCGTTGCCAACGTCTTCGGACGCGAAGATCACCATCCGGCGCGCGATAAACAGCGGATCCTCGCCGGCCTCGACCATGCGCATCATCCAGTACACCGCGGCGTCCGGATCGCTGCCGCGCATGCTCTTGATGAACGCGGAGATTACGTTGTAGTGCTCCTCGCCGGCGCGATCGTAGAGCAGCGCCTTCTGCTGAGCCGACTCGCGAATATGCTCGGGCGTGATCAGCGTCGCGCCGGCGTTGAGCGCGAACTCGGCGGCTATTTCCAGCGTGCCGAGCGCGCGGCGCGCGTCTCCGCCGGCGTTTCGAATTATCTCGTCGATCGCGCCCATGCCGAGTCTGAGCCCGCTCGCGCCGAGTCCACGCTCGGTGTCGGCGAGCGCGCGATGCACCAGCGCCGCGATATTTTCCTCCGAGAGCGGATACAGCACGAGCAGGCGCATCCGGGAGAGCAGCGCCGAGATCACTTCGAACGATGGATTCTCGGTGGTCGCCCCAATCAGCGTGATGAGTCCGCTCTCGACGTGGGGCAGAAAAGCGTCTTGCTGTGCGCGGTTCCAGCGGTGGATTTCGTCGATGAAGACCACCGTACGCTTGCCGGCGTCGAGATCGCGGCGCGCGACTTCGACCGCCTCGCGCAGATCGGCGACGCCGGAGGTGACCGCGGCAAGCTTGCGGAAAACCGCGCCGGATTGTTCGGCCAGCACGATCGCAAGCGTGGTCTTGCCGGTGCCGGGCGGCCCCCACAGGATCATCGAGTGGAGGACGTGCGCAACGACCATCTGGCTGAGTATCTTTCCGGGACCCAGCAGGTGCTCCTGGCCGACGACCTCTTCGAGCCGCCGCGGACGCATCCGATCCGCCAAGGGCTGGCTAAGCGGGGTGCGCGGTGGAAACAGGCTTTGCGAAGAATCGCTTTTGCGCCGTGGCATCCAGCAAAAACGCTAGCACACGCTGCGCTGCCATCTAAGGCGCGCGGCGCGCCCGGCAAGGGTGGCGTTGCGCGGCTGGTACCGGTGATCTAGCTTCAAGGCGGGCTGGACAGGAGCCGGCACCACCTATGATCGTTGGCATCGATATCGGCGGTTCGACCACCGACGCCGTCATCCTCGAGAACGGCGGCTTGCACGTCGTAACGATCGAGGCCAATGACCCGGTCGCGGCGGCCGCGGGCGCGCTCGGAAAGCTGGTCGCGGACTTCGGAATTCGGCTCGAAGATGTGGAATGCGTAGCCGCCACCGGCGCGGGCTCGCGGGTACTGACGGACTCGCTGCTTGGCAGGCCGGTGGTCAAGGTCAACGAGTTCACCGCGATCGGAATCGGCGGCACTTCGCTCGCCGGCAAGAAAAGCGCGCTGGTCGTGTCGCTCGGGACCGGCACCGCGATCGTGTCGGTCACCGACGACAAGATATCGCACTTCAGCGGCACCGGCGTGGGCGGCGGCACACTGCTCGGACTCGCCAAACACATGCTCGGCGTCTCGACGATCGAGCGGCTCGAGAAGCTCGCGCGCAAGGGCGATTTGCGGCGAATCGATCTGAGCGTGCGGGATATCGCAGGCGGCGCGATCGGCGACCTGCCGGCATCGACCACCGCCGCCAACTTCGGCAAGATCAGCGCCGACTCGACGCCCGAGGACAAGGCGCTCGCGATCATGAACATGATCGTCGAATCGATCGGCGTGCTGGCGCTCGCGAGCGCGCGGGCCTGCGGACAGGAAAATATTGTTCTTACCGGCAAGCTGTCGCGGCTGTTCCGATTCATGCAGGAGATGAAGCGCCTCGATTTTCCGTTCGGGCGCCGCTTCGTGATTCCCGAGCATGCGGATTTTGCGACCGCGATCGGCGCCGCGCGCCACGCGCGGCAGCATTAGCCCGCATCCAATCCACAAATTAAAGCGCCGGTGCGGGCGTTCCAATCCCGCGCGCAGTTGGATATAGAATGCCTCGACTTGCGCGGACCGATTAGGATCTGACCTATTAGGATCTGACTTGCGATGCCATCAGAGTTGCTCAATGGACTGCGGCTGCTCGATCTGACCGACGAGAAAGGCGCGCTGGGGGCCAAGATTTTCGCGGACTTGGGCGCCGAAGTTATCAAGGTCGAGCCGCCGCAAGGATGCTCGACGCGGCGAATTCCGCCCTACCTGGACGATGTGCGCGATCCCGAGCACTGCCTTTATTCGCTCGCGTACCACGCCGGAAAAAAATCTATCACCGCAAATCTCGCGAGCGCCGATGGCCGCGAACTGGTCGCCAATCTCGCCGCGCACGCCGACTTTATCGTCGAGTCGCATCCGCTCGGCTATCTCGAATCGATCGGGCTCGGCTACGAGACTCTCGCGCGGCGCAATCCGCGTCTCATCTACACGTCGATCACGCCGTTTGGCGATACCGGTCCCGGCAAAAACTACAACTGGGCGGACATCGTGACCTGGGCTGCGGGCGGAATGATGTACCTGATGGGCGAGGAGGGGAAGCCGCCGCTCCAGATGAGCCTCCCGCAAGCCGGGCTGCACGCGGGCGCCGAGGCGGCGGTGGCGTCGCTGCTGGCGCATTATCCGCGGAATTCAGATGGACTCGGCCAGCGAATCGTCGTGAACATGCAGGCCTGTATCGTATGGACGCTCATGAACGAGCAAGCGATGCCGTTTCTGCACGGAAATCATCTCTCGCGCACCGGAGTTTTCGTTGGATCGGCCGACGCGCGGCGCAGGATGGTGTACGAGTGCAAGGACGGATTTATCTCGACGCTGATCGCCGGCGGGGTCGTGGTCGGCGGCTCGACGCGCGCGCTTATCGAATGGATGGGCGAGCGCGGACCCGTCCCCGAGTGGATGCGCAGCAAGGATTGGGTTTCGTGGGTGCCCGGAGTCTTCATGAAGTTGACCGAGCAGGACCACAAGGAGATCGCCGAACTCGAGAGCACGATCCAGCGCTTTCTGCTCACGATGACCAAACGCGAGATTTACGCGGAGGTGCTGAAGCGCCGAATCTTTTTTGCGCCAGTCGCAAACGCCGCCGATATCGCCGCTGACGAACAACTGAGAGCCCGCGACTTCTGGGTCACGGTGCCGCATGACACGCTCGGCCGCGCGCTCACGTTTCCCGGAGCGTTCGCGAAAATGAGCGCGACGCCGATTGGCTCGACAACGCGCGCGCCGCGAATCGGCGAGCACAATGACGAAATCTATCGCGGGCTGCTCGGGCTCGCGCCCGATCGGATCGCATCGCTCCGCGCCGCGGGTGCGATCTAGCAGTCATGAGATATTCAAGATGAGCCGCTTCGCGCTGGAAGGAATCCACATCCTCGATTTCGCCTGGGTCGGCGTCGGTCCGATCACCACCAAGTATCTCGCCGACAACGGCGCTGAAGTGATTCGGGTCGAGTCCGCCGCGCGGCCGGACGTGCTCAGAATCGGCCCGCCGTGGAAGGACGCTCAGCCGGGAATTAATCGCAGTCAGTTCTTCGCCAGCTTCAACACCTCGAAGAAGGGAATCACGCTGGATTTGAGCAAACCCAAAGCGCGCGAACTCGCGAAGCGACTGGTGCCGTGGGCCGATATCGTCGTGGAAAGCTTCACGCCGAAGGCGATGCGCAACTGGGGACTCGACTACGAAAATTTGCGCGCGATCCGCGCCGACCTGATCATGCTCTCGACCTGCATGCAGGGGCAGACCGGTCCTAACGCGCTCTATCCGGGCTTCGGACAACTGATGGCGGCGCTGTCAGGCTTTTACAACATCTCGGGCTACGGCCCGGGCTCATGCGCACCGCCCTACGGCGCGTACTCGGATTTTATTGCGCCGCGTTTTTCCGCGTGCGCGCTGCTCGCCGCACTCGACTATCGCCGCCGCACCGGCAAGGGGCAGTTTATCGACATGTCGCAGTACGAGGCCGCGATGCAGAATCTCGCGCCGGCGCTGATCGATTACTTTGCCAGCAGGCGCGTGCTTGGACCGCGCGGCAATGCGTCGGATCGCTACGCTCCGCACGGCGCTTATCGATGCGCCGATGAAGACGGCAACGAGCGATGGATAGCGCTCGCGGTCGCCGACGATGACGAGTGGCGTGCGATGCTGAGTTCGCTCGGCGCGAACTCGACCGACGCGCGCTTCGCGACCATGTCCGGACGGATCGGAAACGCACCCGCGCTCGATGAATTCGTCGGCTCGCTCACACGCAGTCATAACGCGCAGGAACTCACGGTCCGGTTGCAGGCCGCGGGAATCGCGGCTTATCCGGTCGAGAACTGCGTCGATATTCATCAGGACGACAATCTCGAGTCGTTCGGCTTCTGGCACTGGCTCGATCACAAGGAGATGGGCGCGTCGCCGTACGAAGGATTGTCGCATCGCATGAGCCGCACGCCCGGCGCGCTGCGCTCGCCGGCGCCGATCCTCGGCCAGGACAACGACGAGGTTTTCCGCGAGATGCTCTCACTCAGCGCCGACGAAATCGAGCAGCTGAAGAAAGAGAACGTGATATTCTGAGCCCGTGAAAAAGTCCGGCGAGCGGCCGGCGCCTTCATCGTGCGATACGAACTCAAAATTGCGCTCCGCTACTTGCGTGCGCGCCGCAAGGAAGCATTCATCTCGATCACGACTATTTTCACCGCCGTCGGCGTGATGATCGGCGTCGCCGCGCTTATCATCACGCTCTCGGTTATGGGCGGCTTCGAGCAGAGCATAAAAGAACGCGTGCTCAGCCTGAGCCCCCAGGTCCAGGTCCTGAATTCGCAGGGCTCTCTTGAGAACTACGCCGAGATCCAGTCCAAGGCCGACAGAGTGCCGGGCGTCAGCGGTTCCGACGCGTACATCGTGGGACAGGCAATGCTCAGTTCCGGACGCGGAATCGGCGGCGTCGTGGTGCGCGGCGTCGAGCCGAAAAACCCGGTCGTGCGGACAGAATGGAGCCGTTACATGACCAGCGGCGGACTGGACAACCTGGCGCGCGTTTACACGTTTCCCGCGAGCGGCGCGGCGCCCGCGGTTTCGGCGGCCGGCATCGCGGTCGGCGTGAGCCTGGCAAAAAAGCTCAAAGCCAAAGCCGGCGATGCGGTTCGGCTGGTCGCGCCAATCGTTTCGCCGGACGGATCGCTCTCGACCAAGAGCGGCGAATTTGCGATCGGCGCGATTTTCGATTCGGGGATGAACTTCATCGATACCAACATGGTCTTCATGGACCT
>JBGPNU010000157.1:0-7805 GCA_041487675.1 Binatus sp. (SeqCode) | reverse complement strand
CTTGAAATCGACGTCCGAGCGGAACGCGGTCAGTAGATCCTTGAATGGTTCGCGCGGGATATCGAATCGGCGGACCGTGTCGGCAAGCGCGATGAACACCGGATGGCGCGGCGTCCCCGCGTACGCCGAGTCGAGTTCGCGCTCCCATTGGTCGAGCATCGCGAGGTCGTGATGCTCGTCGGCGAAGTCGTCGGCCATTCGCGCGTACGCATATATCGCGTACATATGCGGGCGCATCTCGCGCGGCATCAACCACGACGCGATCGTGAAATTTTCATAGTGCGATTTCGCGAGCCGCGTGCAGAACTCGTATGCGCTCGTGAGGTCGAAGGTCCCCGCCGGTGGCGTCGCCGTCGGCACCGCGTTTACGGTGTAGCCGGTTGCATCGCCTCGCAGATGTGCGCGCGCGGTCTCCATCGTGTCAGGCCGCGGCCGGTCTCGCACCGATCAGTTCGCGCGCAGCGGCGCGTGCCCATCCGTCGGTCTCGAGCAAATCCTCGATGGTGCGCGCCGGTGAGTTTGAATGCCGGCGCATGACGGCTTCGATATGCCGCGGGATATCGACGAAGCGCACGCGCCCGGCCAGAAAGCCCGCCACCAGTTCCTCGTTGGCGGCGTTGAGACACGCGGGCATCGTGTGTCCCGCCGCGAGCGCCTCGTACGCCAGACCGAGACACGGAAACCGCGAAAGATCCGGTTCCTCGAACGTGAGGCGCGAATTTTCAGCGAGCGATAGCGGCTTCAAATGAGTCATCGGCAGCCGCTCCGGATACGCGAGCGCGTACGCAACCGGAATCGCCATGTCGGGAATCGCCATCTCCGCAATCACCGAGCCGTCGATCATCTCGACCATCGAATGAATCACGCTCTGCGGATGAATCACGACCGAGACCTCGGCGGCCGTGAGGTTGAACAGCCATCTCGCCTCGATTACTTCCAGTCCCTTGTTCATCAGCGTCGCCGAATCGATCGTAATCTTGCTGCCCATCTTCCAGGTCGGATGCTTCAGCGCCTGCTCGACAGTAATCGACGCGAAGCGGTCGGCGGGCAGTTCCCGAAATGGTCCGCCCGATGCGGTCAGGACGATCCGTTTGAGCCAGTCGCGGCCGCGTCCTTCGAGGCATTGAAAAATCGCATTGTGCTCGCTGTCCACCGGGAGCAGCCGCACCCGATGCGCGCGCACTGCCGCCGTGATCAACTCACCCGCGATGACCAGCACTTCCTTGTTGGCGAACGCGATGTCCTTGCCGGCCTTGATTGCGGCGAGCGTCGGCTGCAAACCCATCGCGCCGACCAACGCCGACATTACGAGGGTCGCCGCGGGATGGGTGGCTACCGCGACAGCGCCTTCGAGACCATGAACTATCGTCACCCGCTCACTGCGTAGCCGCGCCGCAAGTTCGCGCGCGAGTTCCGGCGTCGCCACGGAAACCAACTCGGGATGAAAGCGCTTCACCTGTCCGGTGAGCAGATCGAGGTTGCTGCCCGCGGCCATCGCGGCCACGCGGAAGCGATCGCTGAAACGCCCGACCACGTCGAGCGTAGTGACGCCGACCGATCCGGTCGAGCCGAGAATCGAAATCGCTTTCATCACGCCGCGCTCATTCGGAAGCAGTCTCCGCGAGCCGCCGGCGGAAACGCCCAAGCGCCATCAGGGGAAAGTAATGGGCATACATATAGTAGTGAAGATAAAAATGATTCGGAAAACCGTTGCCGGTGGATTCCGTCTCGTCCCACGCGCCTTCATCGTTCTGCCGCTCTAAGAGCCACTGCGCGCCGCGCATCGCGTGATCGCTGAGGCCTGTCTCGCCCGCAATCAAACCGATCAATGCCCACGCGGTTTGCGAGGCCGTGCTGGTTCCGCGCCCGTGCCACGCGGGATCCCGGTCCGAGAGCGGGCTCTCGCCCCATCCACCGTCGGGATTCTGTTTCGACTTGAGCCATTGCACCGCGCGCTTGATCCACGGCTCGTTGGTATCGACGCCGATTGCGCTGAGCCCGGACAGCGCCGAGAACGTGCCGTAGATATAGTTGATGCCCCAGCGTCCCCACCATCCGCCCGCAGGCGACTGATTGCTCTTGAGCCACTCGATCGCGCGCCTGGCGACCGGATGATCGGCACGATAGCCAACCGACCCCATCATCTCGAGCACGCGCCCGGTCAGATCGGGGCACGACGGATCGATTACCGCTTCGACGTCGGCGAGCGGCACATGATTGAGCCAGGTCGCGTCGTTGTCGGCGTCGAACGCCGCGAAGCCGCCGTCCTTCGACTGCATCCCCATTACCCAATTCGCGCCCGCGCGAATCGACCGCTCCTTGATTTCGGGATCGTCGGCGCTCGAATCGGCCAGCACCGACAAAATCACCGCCGAATCATCCACGTCGGGATACCAGTCATTGTAAAACTCGAACGCCCATCCGCCCGGCTCGAGGTCCGGGCGCTTAATCGACCAATCGCCTTTCTTGAATATCTGATGATCGATAAACCACCGCGCGGTTTGCTTCAGCGCGGGATGATCGCCTGGCAGACCGGAATCGAGCAGCGCCTTTCCCGCCAGCGCCGTGTCCCAGTTGACCGAAACACACGGCATGTACATCGCGTAGTCGGAGAAATGCCAGATGAGCTCGCGCGATGCCTCGATCGCTTTTTTCAGCACCGGATGGTCGTTGCGATAGCCGTTGGCTTTCAGAGCCATCGCGCTCAGCAGGTAGCACGGTTCGATTCCGCCCCACGATCCGTTAGCGTCCTGATGTTCGAGGATCCAGTTTTCGGTATGGCTGAGTGCGCGCGCGCGGAGCCGTTTCAGCCGGTGGCGATCGCAAAAGCGCAGCCCCCGGTCGGCGACGTTGAACGCGCTCCGCATTGAGAGCATCTTCGCGCCCCGCGGCTGCTTGAATTTTGTGAAATGGGGCGGCTCGATGAAAAGTTCCAGGATGCCGCGCTGATAGTCGATTTTCTTCTCCGGCCGCGCCGCCTGCAACAGCATCAGCGCCATCAGCGTTCCGCGCGCCCACGAGCCCAGCTCGTAGATGTTGAACGGGAACCAGTTCGGGCAGAGCGCAATTTCGACCGGCACCGCGGCGGTCGCGTCCCACGTAATCTGTCCCATCGCAGCCAGGTAAAAGCGCGCGAGCGTTCCGCAATTCACGATCCCGCCCTTGGAGAGAATCCAGCGTCGCGCAGCCCCGAGCGCCTCGTCGCCGGCCCGCATGCCGGTGAGTTTCAGCGCGAAGTAACTCTCGATGGTCGTCGAGAGATAGCCCTCGCCGCCGCGATATAGCGCCCAACTTCCGTCCGCGCTCTGCGTGTCGAGCAGATATTTCTTCAACCGCGCTTCGAGTTCGAGATCGACCGTGTCCATGAAGTGATTGAAGATGATGAACTCCGCGTTCATCTCGGCGTTTGCCTCCAGCGGTGCGTGCCAGTAGCCCTCGGGCTTCTGCAGCGCGATGAGCGAGCGCTGGGCGCGATCGATCGCGTAGTCAATCTTGCCCGCGAACTCGTCGTGGGGCGAAATCGCGATCGCCGGATTACCGATTTCAATCGCCTGAGTCATATTTCACCTGAACTCAACCTGGGGCTTACGCGCCGCTCACTATGGAATCACCGCACACTTCAGCGCCTCGCCACGCTCGAGCATCGAAAATACTTCCGCCAGATCGTCAAGCCGCATCCGCGCGTTGACGATCGCGCCGGCATTCAGCGTGCGCCCGGACAGCAACTCGTACGCGCGGCGCACGTCGCGCGGCCGGAAATGAAACGGCGCCATCAATGTGAGATTGTCGTAATGCATCCGGCGCGTATCGACGCGAAGCTCCGTGCCCAGCGGGCATCCGCCGAAAAACACCACCCGTCCGCCACGCCGCACCCGCGCGAGCGCATCCTGCCATCCCTCGACCTGCCCGGTGCATTCGATCACCAGGTCGGGTCCGAAGCCGCTGTTGAGCTTCGCGATTTGGTCCGCAGCGTCGGCGCCACGCGCATCGATCACAAGGTCGGCGCCCATCTCGCCGGCCCACTTGAGCCGCTCCGCACCGCGCCCGACGACCACCACCTCGCGCACGCCCGCCGCCTTCAGCATCAGCATGTGCAGCAGGCCGAACGCGCCGGCGCCGATTATCACCACCGTTTCGGATTTCTCCGGCCGCGCCATCTCGCTCGCATGAACCACGCACGAGAGCGGTTCGAGCAGCGCCGCTTCTTCGAACGGCAGCTCCGCGGGTTTGATAAACGTGTTGCGCGCGACGACGTGCGCGGGCAGTAGAAGCAGGTCGGCGTACGCACCGAGCACCATCCGCCCGACCGCATCGGCGCAGAGATTTTCCTGTCCGTGCTGACAATAGAAACAGATTCCACATGGCGCGGTCGGCGCTGCCATGATCTCGTCGCCGGCTCTGAAAGCGGTCACCCCCGCGCCGGCCTCGGCGACGACGCCCGAAAACTCATGCCCGAAAGCAATCGGCAGTTTCCACAGCGGATGCCCGCGCCGAAAAGCTTTGAGATCGGTCCCGCAGCTGAGTGCGCACCGGACTCGGATCAGCAACTCGCCCGGCCCGGGACGCGGCGGCGTGAAGTCGCGCAATTCGAGACGGCCCAGCTCCACCAGCACGGCCTGTCGCGATTGCGCCGGCGCCATATCCAGCGTGCGCTCCGCGGCGCTCACAGCTTGCGCTCCACGACGAAGGTCGCCAGCTCACGCAACGCAACCGCACGCTCGTCGAAGCTGGAAAGTGCGCGATGCGCCCGGCTTTCGAGCTCGCGCGCGAGATCGAGCGAGCGTTCGATTCCTAAAATCGCGGGATAGGTCGCCTTGCCGCGCTCGCTGTCCTTCTGCGTCCGCTTGCCCATCTGCTCGGGCGTGCCCTGAACATCCAGCAGGTCATCGACGACCTGGAACGCGAGACCGAGAGCGCGCGCGTATGCGTCGAGCGATTCGATTTGCGCCGCGCTCGCCCCACCCCTCCGCGCGCCGCCGCGAACCGAGGCCAGGAACAGCGCGCCGGTTTTTCTGCCGTGCAGTTCCTCGAGCTCTTCGAGCGTTTTCGACTTGCCCTCGCCGAGCAGATCGATCACCTGACCGCCGACCATTCCGGCTGATCCTGCCGCGCTGGCGAGTTCCGCGATTGTCTCGAGGATCACCGCCGGCGCCACGCCCGCTTCGGTTGCGCGCGCGAGCACCTTGAACGCGTCGGTCAGCAGCGCATCTCCCGCCAGCGTCGCTATCGCCACGCCATAAACTTTGTGATTGGTCGGACGCCCGCGGCGAAAATCGTCGTCATCCATGCACGGGAGATCGTCGTGAATCAGCGAGTAGGTGTGAATCATCTCAACCGCGCACGCCAGATCCATCGCCGCCGCGAGGTTGCCGCCCACCGCCTCGCACGACGCGAGCGCCAGAACCGGGCGGAGCCGCTTGCCGCCTGCGAGCAGGCTGTAGCGCATCGCCTCCGGCAGACGCGCCGCGGCGCCTGCGGGAGTATCCACACTCTTCGCAAGCGCCAGCTCAACCAAGTGGGCCCGCTCTTTTAGATAGTGGTTGAGGTCGAACACTCTTCTTTTCTCTTTTCTCTGCTCTCGGGGAGACTGGCGCGACTAGCGACCCCCAAGGGGAGCCAAGAGAGAGGGCTCAGGCGTTGAAAATTACTTTTCCACCGCCGAGCTAGGCTACGTAGTGGCGCACCATCCGCCACGAGTCTTTCAGATTCTTGCCGAAATCGAGCGCCACCGTCCCTTCAAAACCTGAGTGCAGCTTGCAGTCGCGGCAGCGAAAATCCTGCTTGGTCCTATAGTACTCCCAATCAGTCGCCGCGTGCATTTCCTCGAGGGTCTTGTAGTGACCGTTGGTAATCAGGTAGCAGGGTCCCTTCCATCCCTGCGGATTGCGCGTCACCGTGGTCCACGGGCTGCACTGCAGGTCGCGTTTGCCGACCAGGTAATCAAGGTAGATCGGCGTGTTGATTATCTTGTAGTCGTCGGACATGTCGCGGACTTTCACGAACTTCTGCGGCATCTCCTCTTTCTTGAGGTACTCCTCGTCGTTGGTAAGCACCTGGTAATGGTAGCCGGGACTGAGCAGCATCCCGTCCACGCCGAGACTGGTCAGGTACTTGATCATCGCCTCCAGTTCATCGCCGGTGGTCTCGCGGAAGACGGTGGTATTGGTCTGAACGCGGTAGCCCTTTTCCTTCAGCATCTTGATCATCTTTACGACGATGTCGAAATGCCCCTGCCGATCGGTGACGCGATCGTTGGTTTCGCGCATCCCGTCCAGATGCAGGTTGAAGCTCAGGTACGGACTCGGCGGCACCTGCTTGACGAAGCGCTCGAGCAAAATCGCGTTGGTGCAGATCATAACGTGGCGCTTTTGATCCTCGATCAGTCCCCGGGTCAGCGCCGCGATATGCTTGTACATCAGCGGCTCGCCGCCGCAGATCGAAACGATCGGCGCGCCCGCTTCCTCGGCGGAATGCAACGCCTCGTCGAGCGGCATCATGTCGCGAATCGTTTCCTTGTACTCGACGATTCGCCCGCATCCGATACAGGCGAGGTTGCACGCGTGCAGCGGCTCGAGCATCAGCACTAGTGGAAAATACTTTTCGCCGGCGCGTTTCTTCGCGCGCATGTATCTGCCGAGATCGAGCATCTGTCTCATAGGAATGCGCATGCTTGGCCGTTCTCCCCCGTACGCTGAAGTATGTTCGGCGGCTTACGCGCCGCCCTGTGATGGCGATGACTGCGACGTATCGCCGAACAGCCACTCCCCGACCATCGCGACGGCGCCTTCCGGATCGACGGCCTTCGCGCCAAGAAACAAATACTCGATCAGCAAACCATTCAGCGCCGAGAGCAGGAAACCAGCTGCCGCCTCGGGCGCGGAACGGCGCGGGCAGATGCCCTTTTGCTGCGCGCTGGCAATCAGCTCGATCAGCATCGCCCGATACCCGGTATAGAGCTTGAGGACCTGATCGTTGAGGCTCTCGGAAAGACGCTGATCCTGGAGCATCTGCGCCAGGAAAAAGCGCACCGAGCTGGCATTGTCGCGCACGAAAAGCAGGTAGAACTCGACCAGCTTCTGGATCTGCGCGCGCTCGTCCATCGCCGCCGCTTCTTCGGCAAAGTCGATAAAGTACGGCTCGAGCAGCCGGTTCAGGACTGCGACGAACAGCTCTTCCTTGGTCTTGAAATGCCAGAAAATCAGCGCCTTGCTGACCCGCGCCTCGCGCGCGACCTCCGACATCGATGTTTCATGAAAACCACGATTCGCAAACAGATGCATCGCGGCTTTCAGAATTTCGTCACGTGAATCCTGCGACTGTGTTCGTGGCTCGTTAGAGCCTACTTTGATCTGCGATGCGCCCATAATGCATATCCGAAATCCTTATCTGCTCCGTTTTTCACTGCGGCTCGGCATACCCCTTGGCAATTCTGGACTATGAGGTGCATTTCCAAGCAGCGGTTATCTGTCTAACGCCGCTAACCATTCGGTCAATCGCAGCTTTACCGTCACAATCCCGAAAGTCAAGAGATACGGTCCGAGCGGTCAGTCGGTCAGGAAAAGCGTCGAAGATGTTTCACGTGAAACATTCTCCTTCTAACCGGCTGAATTTAAATGATTTTTACGGCCAGACTGCCACTTGAGGCAGATTCTCGCGCGGCTTCGATCGATGCGAGTGTTGTCCGCGCCTCGGTCAGGTTGTCGCGAGCAACCGGCGAATCGGGGCCGTCGGCGATCGCGCGCTCGAAGTCCGCCTCCATACTCCCGAACCAGGCCGAATGGTACGAGTCATCGGCAACGTCGGCG
>JBGPNU010000156.1:0-7881 GCA_041487675.1 Binatus sp. (SeqCode) | reverse complement strand
TCTCCGGGTTGGCCGCATCGGTCAATCCCTCAAAGTCTAAAACCTCGCCTTCAAAAGTCTATATCCTCGACTAGCCGATTGCCACTGTTATTCCCGCGGTTCACGGGTCACGCGCTGCGGGCCGGCGCCTGCTGCATGGGCGCGTCGTTGTCGAGTCGATAGCGCTGGACCTTGCGATACAGCGTCGAGAGGTGAATGCCGAGCACCTGTGCGGCCTTTACCTTGTCGTGCTCAACCTTGTCGAGCACCTGCCTGATATGCTCGCGTTCGAGCTCCTCGAGTGTGAGCCCGGAATTCTCGATACTTGCCATCACCGGCGAGGTGCTGCGGAGCTTGTCCGGCAAATCGTGCGAGTGGATGACGTCGGTCTCGGCCAGGATGGCGGCGCGCTCGACGGTGTTCTCGAGTTCGCGGACGTTGCCCGGCCACGCATAGTTGATGAGCAGGCGCATCGCGCCCTTCGAAAAGCGCATCCCGGTACGCGCCAGCGATTTCTCGTATTTGCGCATAAAGTGATTGGCCAGCAGCGGGATATCGTCCTGCCGCTCGCGCAGTCCGGGCAGATTGATATTGATCACGTTGATTCGGTACAGCAGTTCCTCGCGGAAGCGGCCGGCTTTGACCTCGGATTCGAGATTGCGATTGGTCGCGCACAGCACGCGGACGTCGAAGGCGACCGGATCGTTGGCGCCGAGCGGATAGGCCTCGCGCTCCTGCAGCGCGCGCAGCAGCTTGACTTGCAGCGCGAGCGGAAGCTCGCCGATCTCGTCGAGCAGGATGGTGCCCTTGTCGGCAGCCTTGAGCAGGCCGACTTTATCCTGGCCCGCGCCGGTAAAGGCGCCGCGCTTGTAGCCGAATAGTTCGCTTTCGAGAAGGTTCTCGGGCAACGCACCGCAGTTGATCGGCAGGAAGCGATTTCCCGCGCGCCCGGAGCTGAAATGAATCGCGCGCGCGACCAGTTCCTTGCCGGTGCCGGATTCGCCGGTGATGAGCACGCTGGAATCGGTGCGCGCGACTTTTTCCATGACGCGGAACACCTTCTCAATAGCGTCGCTCTTCCCGATGATGCTCTCGAAGCGATATTTTTCGCGCAGCTCCTGGCGCAGGAAGCGGTTTTCCCTGAATAGCGCTTTGCCTTCCAGTGCGTTGCGCATCACTTTTTTCAGGTGATCGTTGGCAAACGGTTTGGTGATGTAATCGTAGGCGCCCTGATGCAGCGCCTCGACCGCGGATTCGACGCTCGCGTAGGCGGTGACGATTATTCCCATCACCTCGGGGTCGAGTTCGCGCATCTTGCGGAGCAGGTCGAGTCCGCTTCCGCCGCTGGTTAGATTGAGATCGAGAATCGCGAGATCGATCTTCTCCTTCTCAAAGATTCTTAGCGCGACCTCGGCGGCCGGCGCTTCCATGACCTCGTAGCCCTCGCTGCGCGCGAGCTGGACGATGATCGAACGCATCAGGGGTTCGTCTTCGACCACCAGCAGCCGGTACGGACCGCGATCCTGCGCGGTCCATGATGCGTCGTTGTTCATCGCTAGGCGGCGCTCTGCGCGCTGGCCGCCTCCTCATGCGCGTGCAAGGTGATGGTGACCGCGGTGCCGCGGCCGACCTCGCTGTCCACCCGAATCGTGCCTTTATTGGACAGGATCATGCGCTGGCAGAGTGACAATCCGAGTCCGACGCCGGCGCCCGCGGGCTTGGTGGTGAAGAAAGGATCGAACACCCGTTCGAGATGCTCGCGGGGGATTCCAATCCCATTGTCCACGACCTTGATGGTGATTCGGCGGGACTGGTCGGCACCCTGGCCCGCGCGATGATTTTCGGTGATCACTTTGATCACACTGCCCTCGGCCGGGGAGGCATCGGCAGCGTTGAAGAGCAGATTGAGCAGGACCTGTTGAATTTCGTTGTCGTCGGCGAATGCGCGCCGCAGATCGGGCGCGAGAATCGGTTCGACCCGGATGCCGCTGAAACGTTTGTTGTAGCTGATGAGGCGGAGCGTCTCGGCGATAAGCCCGTTGACATCGACCGATCTCCGCTGCGCGGTGGTTGGCCGCGCGAAGTTGACCAGGTCCTTGAGCGTGCTCGAGATGCGCGTGATCTGGGACAGGATCGTATGCAGGGTGGTGCGGCGCTGCGGATCGTTTTCGCCGCTCAGGATCGATTGTACGAGCGACGAGATCGACGCGAGCGGGTTGTTCACCTCGTGGGCGACGCCCGCCGCGAAGGTGCCTGCCGCCGCGAGCCGTTCCGCCTTGATCAGCGAATCCAGCATCTCACGGCGCTGCGTAACGTCGCGAAGGATCATCTGGATGAATTGCTTTTTGCCGTAGGTGATAAGCGCCGAGTTCACGTCGAAAAAAAATGGTCCGACCGGAAATTCCGAAGTGTGCGCCGATCCCTGCCGCAAAACCGTCTCCAGGCCCGTGATGACGCCTGCCCTTTGCTCCGGTGGGACCAACTCCATGACGGGATTTCCAATAATCTGCTGCTTTTCACGGCCCTTCTCGACTTCCATTTGATGGAGTCGCAGGGCGGCCGCATTCAGGCCGGTTACAATCCATGTGTGCGGTTCGATCTCGTACATTGGGTCCGGCGCGTGGTCGATCGTGTTGCGATACTTCTCTTCCGACGCGCGCAGCAGGCGTTCGCGCGATTCGATGTAGAACTGCGAGACCATCAGGCGCCGCTCGTCGATGGCCGCGACCATCAGGTCGCGCACTCGTTCCATCGCGGGACCGGTCATCGTCGATTTGACGTGATTTAGAATGATTTGCTTGAGAGCGATATGGATGACGTTGAACTGAGACGGCTTGGCCCGCTGGAGCATCCCCTCCTGGCAATGTTTGCGAAGATAAACGTACGTGCAAACGTCATCGGGATCGCGCAGATGATCGACGAAGCGGATGAGAGAATTGATCATATTATCTTTACGGCCATTCTCGTCGTACTTGGAGTGACCGTGGATGATGGTTGCTATCGCATCTCCCCACTGCTCGACGATGCCGTCGAAGTGCCGGTCGATCAGGTCCGCGGCCTCGGCGCGGATCTGGATGCACTCGGGCGTGCGACTCCAAATTGTCGGACCCCACAGGCGCGAGAGCGATTGTTCGATCTCAGCTAGTTGGTCCCTTATCGCCTGTAGTTCTTCAGGCGTGGCCTCGATTGGTGCGTCGGTCGGTTCATGATGTCGTTTGGCTTTTGACGGTCTGCCGCATCCACAAGCGCGCGATAGTCTCATTGGGATATAACCGGGTGGAAGAATTGAGTGTTGGTTACGTCAATCGGTGGTTCGCATTGGTCGTGAATGATGCATTACCAGCCGATAATTTCTCCGTAGTCTCTTGATTGACCTATAACATTCGCAAAATAACCAATCTAGCGTGCCCACATAAGCCGCAACTGCCCGATTTTGCACCCTGCGAATTTCGGAGCCTAATCATCACGGGGCGCAAATCGTACAGCACCCGCACCAATTGGTTTGGACGATCGGCCCCGCCCGGTAGAAAGGCGTGCGATCGCTGGGGTTTTCCGGTGGCATGGCTTTGGCAATTAGGTCCTCATCGAGAGGACATCCACATCCATGCTTACCAACTCCGGTCCGGAGCAAAGCGTCACCGCCCATGGTAAATTCCTTTCTCGCGCGGGACAGAAGTTCTTTTTCAAGGCGATGCGGTTACCTGATGTCAGTGCGACCCTCGACTTCGGTCAGAAGCTCAAACTCAGAAAGCGACTCGACGATCTTAAAATTGCTCATACGACCGGCCTGCTGCTCAGCGAGGCGCAAGCGCAGCCCTGCCTGGACCTTGCCGCGCAGTCGGGACTGGTGGCGCTGGTCGAACTGCGTATTAGCTCGGAAGAGTTGATGGGCCGCCGCGGATGGAAATCCGCGCTCTCGCGAATCGCGCATACGGCCCACATTTTCTGCAGGCATCCCGCGCTGGTCGGCTACGTTGTCGATTGCGAGGTCAGCCAGGACGAGCTTCGCGCGGGCGGACTTGAAAACGCGCGACGGCGCATTCGCTCGATCGTCAAGACGATCAAGGGACGCGCGCCCGGCGCGATCGTCGGAATCAAGGTGGGTCCGGAAACCCGGGTGCTTTCGATACTCGACGAAGATTTCCTTTACGGAGAAATCCCCGCGCTTCAGCCGGTCGAGATTCGCGATTTTGTGGTCGCCCTGCACAATCTCGCGGAGGCCCGTCCCGTTTTGATCGAGTTCGCGGACGCATCGCCGGGGCAGGACGAAGCAGTAGCAGTGGCGTTCGGTACGGGTGCTGCTGGCGTGGTTGCTCCAGCCGTTCCTGCCCCGGTTTCACGCGACTGGCTCGGCGTGCGGATGCTGCGTGCGTCGGACCTGATGCCGTTCGTGACGCTCAACGGCACCTGCCCGCCGCGCCCGGCAAAGATGCCGATGGTGTCCGTCGTGATTTGCGCGTACAACGCGGAGCGCACGATGCGTCCGTGCCTGGAGTCGCTGAAAAGGCTCGACTATCCGAATTTCGAGGTGGTCATTGTCGACGACGGCTCGCGCGATCGGACCGCGGAAATCTCGATGGACTTTCCCGAGTTCCGCCTGATTCGCCAGCCCAACAAGGGGCTCGGCGTCGCGCGCAACGTCGGGATGCAGGCGGCGCGCGGCGAGATTATCGCCTACACCGATTCGGACTGCGTCGTCGATCCGCATTGGCTCATGCTGATGGTGCGATCGATGACCGAAAACAATTTCGACGGATGCGGCGGGCCGAACTACGCGCCGCATGAAGACGGCTGGGTCGAGGCCTGCTGCGCAGCGTCGCCCGGCGCTCCGTGCCACGTGCTGGTTGCCGAGGACCGGGCTGAGCATCTGGCCGGATGCAACATGGTCTTCACCAGGGCGGCGCTCACGAAAGTGGGTGGATTCGATCCGCAGTTCACGGCGGCGGGCGACGACGTGGACGTGTGCTGGCGGATGCTCGGTGCGGGCTTGAAGCTCGGCTTCTCTCCGGCGGCGTTCGTGTGGCATTTCCGGCGCAACACTATCAAGGCCTACTACGGACAGCAGCGCGGTTATGGCCGCGCGGAAGCGATGCTGTATCCGCGCTATCCCGAGCGATTCAACGTAGTGGGACAGATCGCGTGGCGCGGCACGATTCCCGGAATCGCGCGGACCATCCCGGGTGGAAATCGCAAACGGGTGCTCTGGAAGACAGCAACCGCCAGTGCGCAGACACTTTTCGATCCGGGCCTTACGCTCGCGCGGGTGCTGCCGCAGACGTTCGAGTGGACCGTGCTCTCGGCGGTAGCCCTGGTCGCTTCTTTCGTGCTTGGATTATCGCTGATTCCGGCGGCCGCGATGCTCTCGCTCGGCCCTATCTGGGCGCTTTACTACGCGTGGCACGCGCCGATCGAAAAATTCCACGACAGTTTCATGGCCCGAATCCTGATCGCGTATCTCGCATATACGGGTCCGATGGTGCGAACGATGATGCGGTACAAGACCCGGGCGAAAGCCCAGACCGGACATGGAGCGGCGGAGAGCGTTCGCCAGCGGCCGTCGATTGACTGGATGGGACGCGCGCTGCGGCTCAGCTATTGGAACGAGGAGGGCGTCACCCGCGATCGCATTCTCGATCGGATGCTCAAGCTGTTCGCGCGCACCGGGCATGGCGCGATCATCGACGCGGGATGGAACGACTACGACCTTGAGGTGCGGCCGAATCCGTGGACCAGAATCGAGCTCAAGACCGCGGACGAAGAGCACGCGGCGAACAAGGTCAAGAACCATGTGCTGGCCCGAGTGAAACTCACTCGAATCGCCAGACTGGCTCTGGCGGCGGGCGCGCTCGGCAGTATGGGCGTGGCGATCGCGGGGTTGCCGGAGCTCGCGCTTGGTCTGGGAGCGCTCACCATAGCCGGCGCGATATGCGCGGCTGCGGAGATGGTCGAGGCGGGACGAATCGCGTATCGCGCGGTCGAGGAATGCGCGAGCGAACTCAGTATCGCGCCGCTTGGCAGGCTGGTCCGGGATCCCTCGCGCGCGGAAACCACGGTCGATCCGCGCAAGCCCGTCGAGGGCGCCCGGTTGGCCGCGCAAGAGCGCGTCGCCGAGTAAGCTTCACTACCCTAGTCTTTTCTAGCAGTTAGTCTTCCAAAATTTTGTGAATCGTTTCGAGGTCGCGGCGGACCTCATTGAGTACCCGGCGCGCCTGCCCGTCGCCCGCAGACGACTGCGCGGGAGCCGCGCGTTCCGACGACGACGATCCCGCAGCCTTTGCCGCGCGCCTACCGCTCATCAATGCCTCGATTCCAAATTCCTTGGTGTGCTTGTTGGCGCCGGCGATCGTGAAGCCTTCATCGTGAAGCAGACGCTTGATGAGCCGCAGGACCCCGATGTCCTTCTCCTGGTAGAAGCGATGTTTCGTGCGCGTATGCTTGGGTTTGAGAAACGGGAACTGAGTTTCCCAGAAGCGGAGCACGTAGGTCTCGACCCCGAGCACTCGCGCCGCTTCGCCGATTTTAAGGCCGCGCTCCGGGAACGATGGCATCGTGGTTCGTGTCTGCGATGCGGGTTTTCGCCGCCGAACTGATGCCTTCAGTGGCATGCTGGTTATGCTACCGGCTTCGCGCCGTTATTGACCCGCTCCTTCAGCACCTGGCTCGGCTTGAAGGAGAGCACGCGGCGGGAGTCGATCGTAATCGGCTCGCCGGTCTGAGGGTTTCGCCCGCGGCGCGCATGTTTTTGGTTGACGATGAAGGTGCCGAAGCCCGAAATTTTTACTTTCTGGCCCTGGCGCAATGAATCTCTGATGATCGCAAACACCGCTTCGACCACTTCACAGGCTTCCTTTTTTGAGGAGCCCACCCGCTCGTAGATTAGATCCACGAGATCGGCTTTAGTCATGCCCTGCGGCGTAACGATCCCCACCCGCTCGCGTTAGGCACGCTTACTGCCGCAACTCCGCTCCTAATCGCATCCGCGCCTGTTCCACCAACACGGCGTGAATGCGGTTAACCTCCTCATCCGTTAGCGTGCGATCCTTAGCCCGGTACCGACAAGCCAGCGCCACACTCTTCTTTCCGGCCGCCACCGCAGTCCCCTCGTAAACGTCGAACACATCGACGCTCTCCAGCAGCGACGCGCCGCACTCCCGAATGGTTCTGAGTACCATATCCGCCGGGAAATTCCGATCCAGCACCAGGGCCAAATCGCGCCTGATCGCGGGAAATCTCGGCGGCGCCTGAAGTGATTTGCGCGGCGAGAAACCATAGGCAATGAAATTAGCTATGTCAAGTTCACATACCGCGCAGGAATCATTCAAATCGAGTCGCATCGCCTCAGCCGGATGCAACTCGCCAATTAACCCTACCGGCGCGTCGTCGAGCGTCACCACTGCGCCGCGGCCCGGATGCAAAAATGGCGCTTCGCCCGGCACGAGCTGCCGGAACGCGACCCGCGCCGCGATTCCGATCGCGTCCAGATAAGTTTCGAGAATTCCCTTCATGGAGAAGAAGCCCGCCTTGACCCCGGGCTCGCCAATTGCGGACAGCGCGTAAGTTCCATAGCTCAGCGCGGCCAGATGATGGTGCTCGGTCGCGACGTCACCGTTCATGCTGAAAGTCTTGCCGATTTCGAACCCGTGAAAGGCGCTGGCCTCGCGATTCAAATTGAATCGAAGCGCGGTGACCAATCCCGATAGAAGGCTTGCGCGCAGCTCGCTGAGTTCCGCCGAAAGCGGGTTGGTTACTTTGACCGGCCGAGAGGCGGCTTGAATCCCCGGAAAGCGCGCATTGTCGGCGGGCGCGATAAACGCAATTGTGGCGGCCTCGGTCAGGCCGCATCCAAGCATCACTTCCCGCGTGCCCTTCATAAATTCGCGCTCGCGATTGACCGGCGCAAGC
>JBGPNU010000155.1:0-7897 GCA_041487675.1 Binatus sp. (SeqCode) | reverse complement strand
GAGAACTCAGTACTCCATCAGACGCGAGAGCGCGCGGGCCGTGTACTCGACCAGTGGAATCACCCGGTCGTAGTCCATCCGGACCGGGCCCACGATTGCGAGACTGCCGAGCGTCGCCCTGCCACTGGCGTACGACGCCGCAACCACGCTCAGCGACGCCAGGCGCGGGTCGTAGTTTTCCGATCCGATCGACACTGTGAGCCCAGCATGGGTCAGGCTCCGCTCGAGCAATTCGAGCAGCGCGGACTTGTCGTCGAGCGCTCTCAGCAGCTCGCGCATCTTGGCGCGATCGGAAAACTCCGGCTGCTCGAGCGCCTGCAGGCTGCCTTCGACGTAGAGCTCCTGGCGCCCGATGTAATCCGCGATAGCTTCGCCGAGCGCGAGCGCGTCGCGCATGAAGCGATCGTAGTTGGCGCGTTCTTCGCGCAGTTGCGCCTCGATCCATTTGCGCGCCTCGTCCAGTGTGCGGCCTTCCAGCGACTCGTTCAGATATCGCGCCATCCGATCCAGTTCGTCTTGCGAATGGTCGCGGTCGGTATCGACGATCCGGTTCTGCATCGCGCCCTTCTCCGCGACGAACACGGCCAGCACCTGCTTGTCGCGAAGGCGCACAAAATTCACCCGCTCCAGGATCGAGGCCTCCAGCCGCGGCGACATCACCAGCGCCGCCTGTCCGGTGAGGATCGAGAGCAGGCGCGGAGTATCGCGGAGCACTTCGCCCAGATCGCGCGCCGCAGTCGAGTAATGAAGCTCAATCTGCGCGCGATCCTCGAAGCCGATTCGCGCCTGGGCCGCGAGATGATCGACGTAGTAGCGAAACGCCTTCTCGGTCGGGACCCGGCCGGCCGAGGTGTGCGGCTGATGCAGATAACCGCCGTCTTCCAACTCGGCCATCATGTTGCGAACCATCGCGGCGCGCACTCCGAGCTGATGGTGCGCGACGATCTGCGCCGACCCGACCGGCGCCGCGGTCGAAATGAACTCCTGCACCGTCGCGAGCAGCAACCCATGACGCCGGTTGGAAAGCGGGTTATTTGAGTCGAAGTTCATCAAATTGGGTTCATCGAATCAGCGCGGCGCCTGCGTCAATTCTGTTCCCCTTCGAGCGATACATTCAAGGGTTCTGCTCGCTTACTACCCTAATTGCGTTTTTGTTCTTGTGTCATCCCGAGCGAAGCCGAGGGACCCCGGTCTTTGCCTCGCCCTGACAGGGAGAGGCCGCGCCGCGTCTTCGCGGCGCGGGTGAGGGTCCAAATTCCGAGATGCCTTTCTCCGCCTTTTTCCGGCGCGCGAAGAATAAGGATTCGGCATTTGGAACGCGATTCGCAGATAGCCGCCCGCTATCCGGTGAAATAAGATCAATCCCGATGGCGCGAAAGGCAAAATCTATCAAGCCGCGTCGCCTCTATGTCCCGGTTGTTCCCACGAGCGCGTCATGGTTCGAGAGCGACAGCTACGATCGGCGAATTTGGAACGAGATCGTTGCGGATGCTCCGTCGATTGCGGAGCTGACCGAATCCGGCGAGCGGCTGGTTCCTCATTTCGGGGCGCTCGTGCAGGATCTGTTTCTCGCGCTGTTCAAGATGAACCCGGTGATGCGCAAGTCTGATGACGTTCGGCACGCCGCCGCGCTCAACCGGATCATTCTGGAGCAACTGGTCCCGTCCGCGCCATTTCAGGCGCTGCGATCGCGAACCGCACTCGAACAAGACAAGGCCGCCATCGCCGCGATCGTGATGAGTGAGCATGCGCTCGAGATGATTAAGTCCGAGCGGCTGATCAACCGCGGCGAGATGCTCGATCTCTGGGACCTCGCGCGGCAGGAGGAAGACCTCGCGGGGCGCGCGGATGCGGTGAAGAACGCAATCGAGATCGCCGAACCGAAGGAAGGCGATCCCGCTCCCGACGATGCGGCTGCGAGGGAAATTGCCGAGATGGCCGATGCGGCGGAGCGTGCGGCCAAGGTCTCGGAGGCGCGGCTTAATCAAAAGGCCCGGCAATTCGAAACCCAGCTCAAGGGCGCCGATCGAAGCGCGCTCAAGCGGATGCAACTCAAGACCGCTGAGTTGGCCGACGAAATCGATCGCGCCGCCGAGGATAGTCACGATTTCAGCCGCGAGTTCGGGCAGGGCGGCCGGGTCGCCGCCGGCGCGCGCCTGGAACTCGGGCGGCGCCTCGCGCGCAACAAGAAGCTCGGCGAGTTGGCGCGGATGGTCGGACGGTTCAAGCAGGATGCGCGTGCATTGAAGCGCAAGACGCTCGAGCGCGGCGTCGCCGAGGCCTACGACATCGAACTCGGCGCGGAAGTCGGCCGCCTCATCCCCGCCGAGCTGCTCGCGATGCATCATCCGGTGCTGAGGCGCGATTTCCATCGCCGCATTCTCGAAGGCAGCGTCCTTCAATATCGGCTCCGCGATGACGAGCAGAAGGGCAAGGGGCCGATGGTCGTGTGTATCGACGTGAGCTCCTCGATGGAAGGCGAAAAGGAGATGTGGTCGAAGGCGGTGGCGCTGACGTTGATGGATATCGCGCGGCGCCAGCGGCGGCTGTTCCGCGCGGTGATGTTTTCATCGGGCGATTTGAGCCTCAAGGTGCTCGACCTGAATCGCGAGCGGCGCTACCAGCCGGATCTGAACAAGGTCGTCGAGATGGCCGAATACTTTCCCGGCGGTGGAACCGATTTCGAGGCGCCGATCGACGCCGCGATCGAACTGCTCGGCGAAAAGAAACTCAAGCGCGGCGATATCGTGATAATCACCGACGGCGAATCGCGGGTCAGCCCCAAGTGGCTGGCAAGGCTGCGCGAGCGCAAGGACGCGCTGGAGTTTTCAATTTTCGCGGTGCTGGTTGACGTGGGATCGGCCGAGATGTCGTCGCTCGCGCAGTTCGCGGATCGAATTACTTCGGTCAAACGCATCAGTGACGAGCATGCGCGCGATATCTTCTTGCAAGTGCAATCATGAAGCCAACCGATCTCGAAATCATTCTCGAGCCCGTCGATCGGCGCAATTACCGCAAGCTGTTCGCGATGCAGCTTCGGCCCGAGCAGACCAGTTTCGTCACTCCGCCGCGATGGACGCTCGCGCGATGCTACGTGCGGCAGTTTGGCGACGAATTCGAGCATCTGCCGCATCTCATCCGCGCCGCCGGCGAGGTGGTCGGATACTCGACGATCGCATGCGACCCGGCCAGCAGCGACGATTATTGGATCGACGACATCATGATCGACGTGGTGCATCAGGGGAAAGGCTATGGACGCGCGGCAGTGGCCGAGACGATCAGGACGATTGCGGCGCGCTATCCCCGATGCCGCAGTGTGCAGCTAACCTGCTTTCGCACCAATACCAACGCCGCGGCGCTGTACAAGAGCCTCGGCTTTGAGCCGACCGGCGAACTTGATGACGAATTCGGCGAACCCAACTACGCACTCTCCGGCGCGGCGCTCGCGAAGTTCCGCAGTTAGCGCATCAGCGTCTCAGAGAGAAACGATCGAATAAACCGCTATGGAGGGGAAGTGCCCGAGTACGGAGAATCAGCCGGAGGAGCGGATTGCGCCGGGGCGCCAGTCTCGTCCGGAGGCTCCTCTGAAGGAGCGTTCTCGGTCTGAGCGTCCGGGCTCGGCTCGGGCAGAATCACCGGTTCCGGGAATTCGGAGGTAACGTTGCAGCAGAGCAAATAGCTGCTGCCGGCGCGTGGCTGAGCGTTGTAGGCCTGCAGAGACCCATCGGCGAGCACTTTCACGGCCTGGTAACTGGTGGAGCCCGACTGACGATCGATCTGAAACACATAGTACGCGCCACGATCGAGCGGTTCGGGCGGCCCCTCTTCCGGAATTACCTGCGTGAAATGGGTCGGCACCTTGGCGTACTCGATACTCTTGAGGGCATACTTTGCGGCGCCGACGCCCGTGATCGAACCGAAAGTGCTCTCGTCAGCCTTGAATTCCCAAATCGGAACGCCGCCATCGAATCGCACTACCGACTCGGTATGCGCCGCGTCGCGCGGATGGTTGGCGATCACATCGGCGCCGAAGAACTTGATCACGGTCGCGCGCGCGAGTGCGTCGCCGGGACGCTTGTAGCTGACCGCGACGTTGGCGGCCGGCGGCGGCAGCGGCTCACCTTCGTTGGCATTTTCCGCATCGTCGAGATCGCTGTCGTCGCCTGAACTCCATAGCGACTTGACGTACGAACTTGCGGTCGAGCACCCCTGACTGCCGAGCGCGATCGTCAAGAGCAGCATAAGAGGCCACAGGAGCCATCGCCGTTCACGCCGCGGCGCGCGATCGAGAATTCTCATCGCCACCCCGATAGTCGCGCAAGATCGGAAATCAAAATCGCTTTGTCCGGAAATCGCAATCGCTTTGTAAGTAGGCATCTCTATCAAGTAGTCTCTGCGACCTGTGGCAAACCGCGATTTGAGCGAGAAGATTGGCCTTCGTCCCCTGTTAATCTACGCGCAGGCGCAGACCGGCCTCAACCTGTGCGCGACGCTGCTCGGGCTTCACCTTCTTTATTTCTATACCGATCGCAAGGGACTCTCTCCATCGCTGGCCGGACTTGCATTCTTCCTGGCGCTCGTGATGGACGCGCTGACCGATCCGTTGGTCGGCAATATTTCCGATCGGGCGCGTTTCAAATCCGGACGGCGGCGGCCGTTTTTCATCGCGTCGATTCCAATGGCGGTCTGCTACTACCTGCTGCTGTCGCCGCCGCCGCTAAGCGCGGGGCTGTTCGTATGGTTTTTCGGTTTCTACTTCCTGATGCTGACGTCGCGGAAGTTTTACGAAACCGCCTACGGCGCCCTTATGCCGGAACTCACGCTCGACTACGACGAACGGACACGGCTCTCCACCTTCCGCCAGCTCCTGGGCTCGGTCGGCGACATCTGCGGAGCGCTGTTGCCATTTGCAGCCTCGTACCTGTTCGCGCGCGGCACCGATTTCAAAATCACCGGCGCGATCTGCGGGCTCTGGGTCGCCGGTGGCGCGATGCTCGCGTACACGGGTCTTCGCGAGCGCACCGAATTTTCCACGCACGAACGTTCCCGGCTGCTCGCATCGCTCAAATCGGTTGCGGGCAATCGCCCGTTTGTCATTCTGCTAATAGCCACCACGCTGGCCGTGATGGCCATCAACATCCCGACCGTCCTGATGCGTTTCCTGGCCAAGTACTGGTATCACGACGAGAACGCGGCCGCGCGATGGTTGATCGCGTACTTCGCGGGATCGATGATCTCGTATCCGTTCTGGTTCAGGATCACGCTCGCGATTGAAAAGAAGCCGGCCTTCGTGGTCGCGATGATCTGCAACGCGATGGGCTCGCTGGGGTTCATGCTGACGACCCCGCAAAGCACTTTGGGGCTTTATTTTTTGATGGCGTTCAGCGGATTCTCGGCGATCGGGATTTGGGTCACGCAAATTTCGGCGTCGGCTGACGTGATCGAATGGGACCAGGAGCGTACCGGCCAGCGCCAGGAGGGCGCGTACGGCGGCATCACCTCGATGTCGATAAAGATCGCGATCGCGGTCTCGCTGCTGCTGGTCGGGCCGGTCTTGAGCTGGGTCGGTTACAAGCCCGGATCTCTCGGGATCACGCCGCAGGCGGGGGAGAATCTGCGCACCCTGTTTTCTCTTGGCCCCGCGTCGATTTACCTGATGAGCGCGCTGGTCTTCTCACGTTATCCGATCACCCGCGCGAGCCATCGCGCGATGCGCGATCGGCTGGCCGCGCGCACCGCCGCCACCGAAGAAGAAAAAGCCAAATCCATCGCGTAAAACCAGCGAGGACTCAAAACTGAAACCTCACGCAGGTTTCAGACTTCCCGTTTTATTCACACAGGAAGCGCGAAACCCAGTTTGGGTTTCGCTAACTCTGTTCGATTTCGCTCCGATCAGCCGAGCAGTGATTTTGCCACCGTCTCGCGATGCACCGGTGCGTTGCCGAAGTTCGCTTCGCCCGCCAGAAAAAAGCCAAGTCCATCGCCTAGCGGTTGTTCTTCGATCGATCATAGCAGCGATCTTTGGCCACCCGGAGCGATCTTCTTGATGTTCTTCCAAATCGTCAACCCGGCCCGATCATGAGAAAAGTACAGCAGATGGTACATTTGCGCGTTTTTCGTATTACTGAAGGGTAGAACCTCTTCATCCTGAAATTGAAACCCGGCGCTGGCGACCTTTTTCCGAAACGCTGATACGAACGATTGTAATACCTTCTCGGCCGGTTCTGCGGAAAATTCCCCTGCCGCCCATCTCGCTGCCGGGAGATCGCGCCAATCGTTTCCTCCCCACCACTTGTCCAAACGGCTATTCGCGACAGAAAGCGCATTTTTCAAGTTGCGTCGAACTCCGATTCCGCTTGCGAAGAGATAGAGCAGGTCGACTCTCTTTTTTGCTAATTTCGCCAAGGTCTCAAAATCGACTTCGAAACCCTCGGGGTCAATGAATGCTAGGGTGAGCGTGCGACTCGATATTTGTTTCAAGACCTCGTCGACTAGGATGTTGCAATCACCGACGCTGAACGTCACACGATCAGCATCTTGGGCAGAGACCCTTCTCTTTAAGGCAGCTATGTTTTCAGGATTCAGATCCGCAAAGTAAAGATGATCAAAGGCGGGCTTAATCTTCAAAGCAATTAGCGGCGAGCCATCAAATTCTTCTTTCGTCTCGCGAACGATGCTGAGTCCCGGGCCCGATAGCAGATCGATATACTCAAGATGTTCCCAGAGTCCTTGCGAACGCTTCGGCGCCATCGCCTTCATAAACGCTTCTGCGTATTTCTGCAGGTATCTGAGTTTCTCGCGAGTCCAGATCCTTGCGGGACGCGCGAGCAGTCCGTCGCTTGCGAGAAGTTTCACGGAGCCGCGTAGGACACGGCTGGATTGGAGATTGAAGGACTCGGCATTCCGTTCCATTCACAGCCGTCTAGCATACGACCAAGTTGCTTAGGACTACGTCCTCCCCATTGCTTAAAGAAGAATGGTACTCGCGCCTCGAGACATTGATCTCGTATTTTCTCAGCCCAAGCAGCTGCCATGCTTCGAAAATGAGGGCCGCTCTCGCCGCCGACGATTACCCAATCAATTCCCGACAGATTGATCTCACCTAAGTCTTCCAGGAGCGGCTCGACGGACAAGAAGCGGACACGAGCGTTTGTCGATCGCAGCGAGTCGATTCTCGGTAGGCCGTGTTCTCGGTCTTCTACGCTCACGCCCCACCAAACATTCGAAAGCGAACCCATCCAATCGAGTTCGCCATTCAACAACGACCGCAGTCGCTCGTGGCGTTTCGTCAGAACTTGAAATGTATGCCATTCGGCGGCCTGCATGATGCCGCCGACCCGAGATATATATTCCGTCGGCACCCGATCATGGAACAAATCGCTCATTGAATTTACAAAGATCCGGCGAGATGAGCGCCATCGAAGCGGTTGGTCCAGCTTCTCAGGCACCATCCGGATGTCGAAGCCCTGTTCGAATGGATGGCCAGGTACGCCGCGGAATCGTTCGGCAAATCTTTCTGCGTAGCAGTGCTTGCAGCCTGGGCTGATCTTGGTACAGCCGCGGACCGGATTCCACGTGGCGTCGGTCCACTCGATCGCACTACGATCACTCACCGAAATGCCCTCCGACTCATAGGCGAATATAAAGCGAAAATGCGTCGTGGTCAACCGTGCGAGCGAGGTTCTCATTCACACAGGAAGCGCGAAACCCAGTTTGAGTTTCGCTAACTTTGCGCCGTCTTTTTCCTGGCTAGGGTGCAGGAGCTGGCCCCTGCCGATCACCCCAGCAGGGATTTTGCCACGGTCTCGCGATGCACCGGCGCGTTGCCGAAATTCGCTTCGCCCGCCAGCGCCCGGCGATGGTACAGATGCATGTCGTGCTCCCAGGTGAAGCCGAT
>JBGPNU010000154.1:0-7912 GCA_041487675.1 Binatus sp. (SeqCode) | reverse complement strand
CGGTACATAGCCTGTTCGCATTTCGAAATCGTTGATGCTGATACGTCGGCGATGACTTCTCGTCTTGCTGATGAGGGTCAGAATAGGCTAAGGGTAGCCCACGCCTCGGCAGGGAGAGCGCGCCGGCGGTCGTCAAGTCGCGCAAAATCTGTTTTCTGGACGGATCATCACTTTACTTGCCGGTCGCGTACCGGAGGGGAGAACTTGTGCAAATGCGAATCATCCATGTGGGGGCGGCAATCGCCGCGATTGTTCTTGCGCTCACCGTGGCTCGAACCGACGCGTTGGCGGCCTCGGACAAGGAGTCATGCTCGACCACATCCACGGACGTCACGCACACAAACGCCGACACCACTGAGGCCATTTGCGATGCCTCAACCGGCCCACCCAACAAGGCGACCGCCCATGCCTCGAGCCTTGGCGTGGCGGAAGCCGTGGGTGAGAACATGGGCACCGCGACCGCGCACGCCAAGGGCACGGGTAGCGAAGCGCTCGCGGCCGGCACGGTTGGCGGCAAGGGCACCGCGACCGCGAAGAACGGCGGCTTTGCGGAGGCGGAGGGCGACGATGGCACTGCGGTCGCAAGTTCATCGGGAGCTGGAACCGAAGCCACTGCCAGCGCGGCGCTCTCGGGCAAGGCGAAAGCGACGGCCAGAGACACCGGCTCCGCCCATGGGGCGTCCGCGGAGGCGGGGGCCGCCTGCAAAGCCACCGCGAACTCCAATGGCGCCGGCAGCATCGCGATTGCCGTATGCACCATAGGTGGCTCTTCCGTAAGCGCGCATGCAACCAGGGGATCGACCGCGGAGGGCTCCGATATCGCGCCGTCGACCTGCACTCACATGAATGGCGGCATCGCGAAGGTTAGCAGCCCGTTTGATGGAGGTTGCCACTAAAGCGCCGCGGGGATCAGCATGGCGCCGGGGCAGGCCATGCTCACTTTACTTGCCGGTCGCGGACCGGAGGGAGGTACTCATGCAAATGCGAATCATCCATGTGGGGGCGGCAATCGCCGCGATTGTTCTTGCGCTCACCGTGGCTCGAACCGACGCGTTGGCGGCCTCGGACAAGGAGTCGTGCTCGACGACATCGACGGACGTCACCCATCTGAACGCCGACACCACTGAGGCCATTTGCGATGCCGCAATCGGCCCACCCAACAAGGCGACGGCCCATGCCTCGGACCTTGGCAAGGCGGAAGCCGTTGGTCAGAACATGGGCACCGCGACCGCGCACGCCAAGGGCACGGGTAGTGAAGCGCTCGCGGCCGGCACGGTTGGCGGCAAGGGCACCGCGACCGCGAAGAACGGCGGCACTGCGCAGGCGGAGAGCGACGGTGGCACCGCGGCAGCAAGTTCATCGGGACTTGGAACCGCCCTTTCTTTCGCCGCGCCCTCGGGCAAGGCGAAAGCGACGGCCAGAAACACCGGCACCAGCTTCGGGGCGGAAGCGGCGGCGGAGGCCGCCTGCAAAGCCACCGCGAACTCCAACGGCGCCGGCAGCCTCGCGTTTGCCGAATGCACCATAGGTGGCTCTTCCGTAAGCGCGCATGCAACCAGGGGATCGACTGCGGCGGGCTCCGATATCGCGCCGCCGACCTGCACTCCCATGAATGGCGGCATCGCGAAGGTTCGCAGCCCGATGGGAAATTGCGGCTAAAGCGCCGCAGATCAGCGCGGCAGGCAGCCCGGCCCCGTTAGCGTACGCCCGTCGATAGAGACGCGCCGGTTGCGCGATCCAGCTTCGCCTTGGCGACCGAATAGGCATAAAGGGTGTCCACATACGCGGCGTCGTCCTGGATGTAGAAGCGTTCGGCGTCGGTCAGCTCGATGATGTTTCCGAGGCCCGCGTTGTAGCGCTTATCTGCGAGCTCCAACTGGCCCGAGGAAGACGCAAGCGTCTCCTCAGCCTGATGGATTTGTTGCAGAGCGTTTTCCAACTCCAGGTACGAACTCTTCACTTCCAGCCAGACTCGTGACTCGAGGTCGGCGAGCGCGTAGCGGATTACATTCTGCCGGGCCTTCGATTCTGCCAACTGATGCTCGGTCAGGAAGCCGTTGAAAATAGGCCAAGTCACCACGATGCCTGCGTTGAGGTTATTTGCGGCGGGCAATCCGGTTCCCATGGCGCTATAGCCGGCGGTTGCCTGGACAGTCGGGAAAAAGTCGCTGCGCACTTCCGCGACCTGCGCCCCCGCAGCGCGTGCATTGGCCTCGATCGTCATCAAGTCAGGGCGCTCGCGAATCGCTGAAGCGAAATATGCCTGAATGTTTCCGGCGATCGGTTTGTAGGTTAGTACGTCGGCGACTTCGTAAAAGGGTGCGTTCGGGCTCACCGCCATCGTGTTATCAAGCGCCACCCGGGCGGTAGCTGTATCATTTTCAGCCTGGAGAAGATTGGTTCGCGACCGCGCGAGCGCCGCCTTCGCGGTAAGAACATCGATCTCAGGGGTCAGCGCGGCGGCGGCTTTCACCTGCGCGGCATGCAGTTGCTCCGCGCGCTGCTCTACGGCCTTTTGAAAGACCTTTTCCTTTTGTCCGGCTGCAAGCAGCGCGAAGTAACGCTGGGTTGCCTCGAAAATGAGATCCAAATCCGTCAGCTTCGACTCAGCCGCGGCAGCCTGAGCTTGCGCGTCGCGTTCGTCTATCAGGCCACGTACTTTGCCGAAATCGAAAAGAAACTGCTGCACGGCGACGCCGGTCAGAAAATTGTCGGTGGTCGAAAAGCTCTGCGATGGATTGGCCGGCCCCCCGTGCAGAGTTCCCGTAATGCGCGGAATGAAACCTGGATTCAGATAAGTGGTGTTGCCGATCGGATTATCAGTGGAGCGCAAATACTCGGCGCCACCGTAAACTTGAGGCAGGAGCGCCGACCGAGCTTCGCCGACGCGCTCACGCGCCGCGGTGGCGACCGAGCGCATCTCCATTGCGCGCGGATGGTTGCGCAGAGTCAGCTCGATCGCGCGATCCAGGGTAAGTTTCTCGCCTGCCTGCAAGGTCTCAAACGCGGTGGCCTTTTGCGGACTAGCCACAAGCAGACAAGCGGCGAAGACGATCACGCTGCGAACGCTGTAGGTTTGCACTATTGGATGCTCATCGAGTGGTGGCGGCCAGGTCTGGAGGCTGGCCGGAAGTGGATTGGCCGACAGTAGATTTGATCCGCACGATATTGACCGCCTCATCCTGAACCAGCGACTGATCCAGCGCTGCGACGACCTGTTCTCCACCGCGGAGTCCATGAGTGACTTCGGCATGATTGCCCGTGCTGATTCCGACCCTTACCAACTGCCTCCTCAGCTTTCCGCTTTGCGCGATCATCACGTATCTGCCTTCGGCCGAATCTCCGATTGCGGATTCAGGAAGCTTGAGGACGGCGCGATGACACTCGATTTCCAGTGTGACGTTCGCGTACATACCGGGGTAAAGCTCATGACGAGGGTTCTTGAGATCGATCTCGGTAAGCATGGTGCGCGTACCGAGGTCCAGGGAATTCGCGAAGCGGGCGACCTCGCCGCTGAAGGTGCGTCCCGGAAGATCCTGCAAGGTCAGCGTCGCGGGCATCCCGCGCTTCACCAGGCCGACCTCGCCCTGCGGCACGTAGATGTAGGTGCGGATCGTGTCGATCATCGCGAGGCTCAAGACCGGCGAGGCGGCGCCGCCGGCACGGGCGGAGCCTTCTTCCGGAGGAGAGGATGTCTGCTCTCCGCCGGCTTTGATCAGTGCTCCAGGATCGACGAAACGGCCAGTGATGACTCCGTCGAAGGGCGCGACGATCCTCGTGTAAGAGATCATAGCCTCGAGTTCATCGAGCTGAGCCTTGGCTTCGAGGTATTTTCCCTGGGCAATATCGACGTCCTGGCGGGCGACCAGCCGCGGATCGCTTTTCCAGACCTGGGAGAGGCGGTTGTAAGTCAGGAGCTGTACTTGAAGGCCCGCCTTGGCGCGTTCGACGCGCTGTTGCAGTTCTGGAACCTCAATCTCGGCGAGCACCTGGCCCTTCTTTACCCAGTCGCCCTTGTCAACTGAGATATTCTTCAAATAGCCGGTGACCTTCGCGTAGAGAGTCGATTGATAAAATCCGACCAGGTCGCCGGGCATGGAGAGCGAACGGATCGCGTCGCCACGATCCGGTATGATTACGGCGACCGTCGGCCGCGAATCGGCGGACGTATCGCTATGCGCACGCGAACATCCTGGCGCGATCGCCGCGGTCAGGATCGCCGCCATCAGAAAACCCAGATGCTTCATTTGGTTACCTGTCGCTTGCGGTAAAACATTTCGTAGATTGCCGGTACCAGAAACAGCGTCAGTATCGTCGAGACTGCCAGCCCACCCGCGGCCGCACGCGCGAGCGGAGCCGAAGCCTCACTGCCCTCGCCAAGTTTCAGCGCCATCGGCATCAGCCCGACGATTGTGGCCAGCGTGGTTATCAGGATAGGCCGCATCCGGATTTTTGCGGACTCGATCACGGCGGCGCGCAGGTCCTGTCCGCCGCGACGGCGTTGATTGGCGAAGTCAACCAGCAGAATCGCGTTGGACACAACGATCCCGACCATCGCGATGATCCCCATGAACGATTCGATGTTAAGCGTCGTGCCGGTCAGGTAGAGCGTCCAGACCACGCCGATCAATCCCATCGGCACCGCAAACATTATGATGAACGGGTCGAGAAACGAGCGGAATTGCGCGACCATCACGAGGTATAGCAGCACCACCGCCATCGCCAGGCCGTACCCGAAGCTGGAAAAGGAGGATTGCATCGCGGCCACCGAACCCCGGTATGCGATCTTGACCCCGGCCGCGAGCTTGAGATCGCCGAGCGCACGGGCGACCGCCGCATACGCGCCACCTACATCGTCGGTGCTGGGCGACACGAGCACATCGACCACCCGCTGGATGTTGTAGTGGTCGGCCTCGGCGGGATGCTGTTCGCGGGCGATCGCCGCGACGTTGCGCAGCAGCAACGCGTCGCCGCGCGCGCGGTCGTCGCCACTGCTTTTGACCGGGATGTTGCGCAGCGTTTCGAGCGAGTCGATGCCCTTTTCAGAATACTGCGCCGTCAGGAAGTAGTCGTTGCCGTTTTTTGGATCGATCCAGATCGACGGCGCGATCATTTGATTCGAAGTCAGGGCGGTAATCACGTTGCTGATGACGTCGCGCTGACTGAGTCCCAGCCGGGCTGCCTTGACGCGGTCGACGTTAATCCTGAGAGTGGGATAATCGGATTCTTCGGGGATGAACGCGCCATCGATTTCCTTAAGGTTGCGGATCCGCGCTTTGACCTGGCGCGCCGCTTCGAACAGCGTCGGGTAGTTCGCTCCGCTCACTTGAATGTCGATCGGCGCCGCAAGGCCGAAGTTGAGGACCGAATCGATGATGCTGCCCGACGAGAAGAAGGTTGCTACTTCGGGAAGCTTCCGGGGCAGAAGCCGTTTGAGCTTGCTCACATAGGCCCAGGTCGAGACTTTGTGATCGTACTTCAACGCCACCATCACAAAGCCCGAGTCGCTGGCGGAGTTAGGCGAAAAGATCGACGAGAACCCCGGCGCCAGGCCGAGGTTGGAAACGATCGTCGAAAGATCCGACGATGGGATCACCGACCCGACGAGATCTTCCATGCGCTCGCAAAGCTGCTCGGTTAGTTCGATGCGCGTTCCGCGCGGTGCGCGGAACTGGATGATGAACTGGCCGGCGTCGGTCTTCGGAAATAATTCCGTGCCCAGCAGCGGGAACGCGGCGAGGCTGATCGCGAACAGCGCCGTCGCGGAACCGATCACCAGCGGCTTGCGGTTGAGCGCACGGTCCAGCAGACGCTCGTAGCGCTCTGCGAAACGATCATATGCGCGGATGAACGCCGCCAATGGCCCCCTGCCCTTGCCTTCCTCGGCCTCGATCCCCGCTTCCCGGTTGAGGAAGCGCGCGCAGTAAATGGGGATCACCGTCATCGAAACGACGTACGAAGCAAGCATCGAGAGCACCACCGCCCACGACAGCGCGCTGAACAGCGACTTCGCCACACCGAACAGGAACATGACCGGCGAGAATACGATGATTGTCGTGATGGTGGAGGCCCACACCGCCAGCGCGACTTCCTGGGTCCCGTCGCGCGCCGCGTCGGCGGGAGTCTGCCCCGCGGCGAGATGACGGTTGATGTTTTCGAGCACGACCGTCGAGTTGTCAACCAGGCGGCCGATCGCGAGTGCGAAACCGCCGAGCGTCATGATGTTGATCGACGCGCCGCTCATTCTGAGCCCAAAGGCGCCGGCCAGGATCGAAAGCGGGATCGACAGGAAGATCGCGATCGTCGAGCGGAAGCTGCCGAGAAACAGAAGAATCAGCAGCGACGCGAGAACCGCGCTGGAGGCCGCTTCCTGTTCCAGGCTTGCGATCGCGGCGCGGATGTAGGTGTCCTGGCCGAATATCGACTTGACGATCATCCCCTTGGGCAGGCCGGGAATAGTTTCGATTGCGTGCCTCGCGCCATCGACCACGGCGATCGTACTCGCGTTGCCCTGCTTCATGACCGGAACGTAAACCGAGCGCTGGCCGTTGATACGCACGACGTTCTGCTGAATCTGCGATGCGTCCCGGACCACGCCGACGTCACTGACAAACACCGGCGCCTGATCAATGCCGATCTTGACCGGTACGTGGTTAATATCGTCCGGATTCTCGATCATGCTGTTGCTGTAAATGAAATAATCGGTCGAGCCGATCTTGGCGTCACCGGCGGGAATGATCAGGTTGGCGTCGTTGAGCGCGTGAACTACGTCCATCAGCGTCAAGCCGCGCGCCTGCAATGCGTCGCGGTTCAGGTAGGCCATGATCTGGCGGTACTTTCCGCCGAACGGAGGAGGTATCGACGTGCCCGGCACCGTAGCGAGCCAGTTGCGGATGTCATATTGCGCTTGGTCTCGAAGTTGGGCTTCGTCAAAGCCGGCGCCCGACACCGTCACAAGTGTTACCGGCAGTGCCGAGGCGCCCGACTTCAGGATGAGCGGTGGCAGCGTTCCGGGCGGAAGATGCCGCAAGTCTGCCATCGCGAGATTTCCGAGCGTCGCCGCGGCCGCGCTCAAGTCCACTCCAGGCTGAAAAAAAACTTTGATGATGCTGACGCCGGGCAGAGAACGTGATTCCATGTGCTCGATATCGCTGCCGAGCGTGAAGAAGCGCTCGAATCGCGTCGTGATGTCCGACTCCATTTCGAGCGGCGGCATTCCCGGATAGAAGGTCGCGACCACCGCGACGGGAATGTCCAGTTTTGGAAAGACATCCACCGACATTCCCATAAAGGCGGTTATGCCCAAGATTACTGCCAGTAATGCCCCCACGATCACGGCGTGGGGATTGCGCAATGAAAAACCAGGCACGGCGAAGTACCTCGACCAATTTGGGCCGGAGCGAACTCCGGCGACGATTTAGATGAACGGCGGCCGCACAACACCGTGGGCCTCGAACTCAGCGCCGAATATGGGGTCTAGAGCAGCGGATCCGGTCCGCCCGAGCGTGATGGCCCGAGCTTGAACCGTTGAAGCAGGCGGATAAGCGAAACTTCGGGAGACAATTCGAAAATGGCAGGAGGCTTGGCAGCGCTCTCGATGATCACCGGCACCGGGATTGTCGGTTCAACGTCGATGCGCGCGATTGTTTGTGCGCAATCAGTCTCAGGCCCGGCTACGAAAGCGTGACGAACGATCGAGCGGCGCACTTCGTTAGTACGGAAGTGCTCACCGAATTGATGTGACGAGTGGGCGGGAAAAGAGAGCAGCATCACAATGCCAACCACGGATATGACCATCTCAAGATAGCCGGCCAGCACGCACGTGCAAGATTTCAGGAAATTTCCCATCACATCGATTCAACAATGAACAGTCTCGATGATAACCGCCGGCGATCAATGCCACAAGAACCCG
>JBGPNU010000153.1:0-7923 GCA_041487675.1 Binatus sp. (SeqCode) | reverse complement strand
CCCGCCATGACCTTGCGCTCCTTACGCGAGAACCGCACAACGCCGCCGCCCGTGGCCAGCCAGGCGTCATCGCCATCGATGGTGACCCAGCGAACTTCCCGCCGGGGACCCGCCAGGCCCGCCGCGTCACCGAACGTTTCCGCCTTGCCGCCGCCCGCGGGGAGACGGAGGAGCCCCGCCGTCCGGTGGCCAATCCACAGCTCATCCCCCGCCAGTGCCACGGCGCTCACGCCCGGCTCCGTCGACAGCAGGGCATGGGAGGGGTTGGCGAGAATATCGCGGGCGTTGAAAGCGAGCAGATTGTTTTCCTCACGGGCGGAAACCCACGCGACTTTATCGTTGTTCGTTAGGATTACTCGCGTCGGTGAGCATCCGGCTGGAATATTCGCCACCACAGAACCGGCGGGATTCCTTCGCGCCTCGTGGACATCAACCACGGTCAAAGTTCCCGCGGGACCCTTGTGTGTTTTAACGGGGCACTCATGAGGTTTATCCGGGATATTGCAAGCTTTCGCATCGTAAAAGGAACGGGTCGGTAGCGCTGTCTCATTGGTGACGTAGAGGTAACGGCCGTTGCCGGAGACGGCCAATCCCACCGGCGCACAGTCAACCGGAATCGTGCCGATGACCGAGCTTGCGCTCTGGCCAGAAGAGAGCGCCTTCCGGAAATCGATCACACTGACGCTATCGGGGTTGTCGCACATCGATTGCCCGGCAGAAAACTCATTAGCTACGAAGACCAGCTTATTGTCGACGGAAAGTGCAACCTCGATCGCAGTGGGATCGGTCGGAACCGTTCCCATCGCAGCGCCGGGGTCGCCGGCAATCGCCTTTCGCACATCAATAAACTGCACTCCGCCGGAAGGGCACGAACTACCGGCCTGAACCGCAACCAGCAGATAGCGCCCGCTGTTGCTCATCGCCAGGCCGAAGGCAGGGCCACAAGTGGGGATCATCTGCACGGCGGTGGCGAAAGTTTTTCTCTGCCGGATTATCGCGACGCCGCTCGTTGCGCCGCCCATCGAGACAAAAACGTGGCGCCCATCCAGGGTCGTGATCGCCGCGAACGGCGAGCCCGGCAAGGGAATTTGCTGCTGCACCGGATTGATGGTTTGAGCGGACGAGGGATCTGAAATGCCTAGAATCGCCGCGCCGAAAAAGATGGCGCTGAATGCCGTGCGGGACCAGTTGAATTTAGTCAGAATTTCCATTTTCAAGCCTTTGGCCGGAATTTCCTTTTTAAGTTTTGATGCAGGCTCAGACTGAGTTATTTGGTTTGCAAGCACAAGGTTCGAGCCCGGTTTTGAGCGCGAAGGCGTAAGGGATCATATTTGGTCGGTCGGAGAATTGATCAACGCGGCGAGCGAGCCATCAGACGTGCCGCCGATCCCGCGCATTCCGCAGACCACGATGCGACCGGGCACGCGGCGATTCAGATTGATTGTCGGACGTGGCGGGAAAGGAACGAACAAGCCGCGCTGAGAACGTCGCCAGCGAGCCCGAGCAATTGGAATTGTTTCCAGCGTTCGCATTTTCAAGGAAGCCCCTGCCACTTGAGTTGAGTGGGGGCTAACGTCGCGAACTGTATTGAGTCAAGAAAGGTTGCTGTCGAAGAGGCGACCGGAATCTTTCGAGGCGCATTTTCTCCAAGTACCTGCACTGTCGCGAAGATCGGATACCAACAATACACCCATCGGTGACTCGCGTTCACTAAATAGACCGTAAATTTTTGTTTCGCATCGAGTGTTTCGGTGATGACAAAAGTTTTCGCTTGGAGCTCGATCGGTGGAGTTCCTTGGTATCCTTTCGGCTCTACTTTCGGGAACTGGGCAAGAAACTCTACATTGACGCTCAGAAATGGCACGTCACCAAGATTCTGAAAATCACAACGATAGGTGCTGAAATCACAGCACGGATGGCCCTTCGCTACTGCTGACGGTGGCCATGAATATGGCTTGTCCGAAGTGTTCATCATTGTGAGCGGAACCCAGCCACTTTTGTTTCCAGCAATCTGCGGATGCATTTGCAGTATGTAGGTGGGCATCGAGCTGGGCGGAATCGAAATAGGGGCCATATACAGGCTGCACACTCTGGCCAACGCGACGGTTTTGACACTCCCGAAGGTATTGAGTTGCTTCTCGATATACGTGCCACCGTTTCCACCTGGCGCGCCTGCGCCACCACCGCCGCCACCCGCTTTGGTTCCCCCAGTGCCGCCACCATTGGTATTGATTGTGGTATTCGCTGCGGGGGAAGGGTTGGACTCCGGCCAAAACAGACCTACACAGAGTAAACCAAGTGACGCCATCACTATCGCCGCGATCCCAAGCTTGCGGCGTTTTTCCACTAGCGCCACCCCGCCAGCGAGAAATTCGCCCAAGAAGAAAATAGTGGCCCAGAATCTAGGTTCGTGAAGCATGAGCCCCCTGACGGTGAGATTTCCTCTCCGCCGTAAGGGTGCAGAATAGCCTTGGAAACGGCCATCCGCCACGTCAACTGGAAAGTGGCGTCATTTGCCGCCCCGGACGGCGTCTTTTGGTCGAAAGCAGCCTGCGCCCGGCCGACCCTGCACTTTCTTAGCTGATGGAGGACTGATATTAAAGGTAGATCACCCAATCAGAGGGCGAGAGGCAGGAACAAAATTCTATGACTGAAATCAGCATGAAGCAGCTGCTCGAGGCCGGCGTCCATTTTGGCCATCAGACCAGCCGCTGGAACCCGAAGATGAAGCAATACATCTTCGGCGCGCGCAACGGAATTTACATTATCGATCTTCAGCAGACGGTGAAGATGTTTCGCGCGACCTTCGACTTCGCGCGCGACGTCGCGGCCGCCGGCGGCACGATGCTGTTCGTGGGAACCAAGAAGCAGGCGCAGGACATCGTGAAAGAGGAAGCCGAGCGCTGCGGGATGTTCTACGTAAATAATCGCTGGCTCGGCGGGATGCTGACCAACTTCCAGACGATTCGCGCCTCGATCGAGCGGCTCAAGAAGCTCGAAGAAGTGATGGCCGATCCGGAAATGATCCGCGCGCTGACCAAGAAAGAGATGAGCGACAACGGGCGCGAGCATGAGAAGCTGATGAACACGCTGGCCGGGATCAAGAACATGCGCAAGCTGCCCGACGCGCTCTGGGTGATCGATACCAAGAAGGAAGATATCGCGGTTGCGGAAGCGAACCGGCTCGGTATCCCGGTTGCGGCGGTGGTCGATACCAACTGCGACCCCGACCTGATCGCTTATCGAATCCCCGGCAACGACGACGCGATCCGCGCGATCAAGCTGTTCACGGCGGCGGTCGCCGACGCGATCCTCGAGGGCAAGCAAATCGCCGAGGAGCGCGCGAAGGGACAGCAGGACGCACGATCTGACCCGGGCGCATCCAACGGCGGCGGCCCGGCGCCTGATTCACCAAGCGTCTAGGCAGGGGCCCAGCCCCCTTCGGCAGGCTCAGGGCAGGCTCTGCACCCATCGCAGGAGAAAGACACCTGCTCGCTGCTTGCCTGACATCGACCTCACAAACGATACTGGTTACACTCAGGAATTCCGATGGAAGTAAACGCGAACCTGGTTAAGGAACTGCGCGAAAAGACCGGCGCCGGCGTGATGGATTGCAAAAGAGCGCTCGCGGAGACTGCCGGCGACCTGGAAAAGGCGGTCGTCTGGCTGCATGAGAAGGGAATGGCGGCGGCCGCGGGGCGCGCGGGCCGGGTCGCATCGGAAGGCTCGGTCGGTTCGTATATACATGCGGGCGGCAAGCTCGGGGTGTTAATCGAAGTCAATTGCGAAACCGATTTCTGCGCGAAGTCGGAAGCGTTCCAGGGGCTGGTGAAGGAACTCGCGATGCAGGTGGCGGCGGCGAATCCGCGCTGCGTGCGGCGCGAGGAAATATCGCCAGCCGTGGTCGAGCAGGAGCGCCAGATCTACGCCTCGCAGGCCGAAGGCAAGCCGGCCGCGGTGGTCGGCAAGATCGTGGATGGCAAGCTCGAGAAGTTCTACAAGGAATCATGCCTGCTCGAGCAGGCTTACGTGCGCGATCCCAACAAGACTGTCAACGACTTGCTGGTCAAGGCGGGGCTCCAGATGCGCGAGAAGATCGACGTGCGCCGCTTCGTCCGCTTCCAGTTGGGCGAAACGCTCGACGCCAAGGCCGGGCCGGCCTAGCGATGGAAGCGGCGTAAGGGGTGGTTCCTGCAATTGTCCCCTTCCCTCAAGGGAAGGGGTTAGGGGTTAGGTTAGATGGCTGAAGTACAAACCGCTTCGAATGGGAAGCCGCGCTTCAGCCGTATCCTGCTGAAACTATCGGGCGAGGCGCTCGCGCCGGCGCAGGGGGCGGGACTCGATCTGGACGTGCTGGCCGAGGTCGCGCTCGAAATCAAGGAAGTCGCGGAGCTCGGCGTTCAGCTCGCGCTGGTGATCGGCGCGGGCAACTATATCCGCGGAATCGACTACGAAGGGCGCGGGATGGATCGCTCGACCGCCGACCAGATGGGGATGCTGGCGACGGTGATCAACTCGCTCGCGCTGCAAAACGCGCTCGAGCACGCGGGGGTGACGACGCGGGTATTGTCGGCGATCGAGATGCAGGCGCTGTGCGAACCGTATATCCGCCGGCGCGCGGTCAGGCATCTCGAGAAGGGCCGGGTGGTGATCTTCGCGGCCGGCACCGGAAATCCATATTTCACGACCGATACCGCGGCGAGCCTGCGTGCGATGGAGATCGGCGCGGAAGTAATCTTAAAGGCCAGCCATACGGTGGATGGGGTTTACGACCGCGACCCTATCGGCGAACCCGACGCCAAGCGCTTCGACCGGCTTACCTATATAGAGGTGTTGCAGAAGAATCTTAAGGTGATGGACTCGACGGCTATTTCGATGTGCATGGACAATCGTCTGCCGATCATCGTGTTCAATTTGCGCAAACGGGGTAATATAAGAAAGGCGGTGATGGGCGAGCCGATCGGAACCTTGGTGGAGAGCGGATCGTGACGATGCTCACGGAAACAATCGAAGACGCGCGCAAGGAGATGGACAAGACGGTCGAGGCGTTCCGCCACGAACTCGCGCGAGTCCGCACCGGGCGCGCGTCCACCGCGCTGGTCGAAAATCTGCAGGTAAACTACTACGGCTCGAAGACTCCGCTCCGGCAACTCGCCGGCTTGTCGGCGCCGGAGCCGCGGCTGATAGTGATCACGCCATACGACAAGGGCGCGATGCACGATATCGAGAAAGCGATTCAGACTTCCGACCTCGGGCTGACTCCGATGAACGACGGGAAATTGATCCGGATACCGATTCCGGAACTGACCGAGGAGCGCCGCCGCGACCTGGTCAAGCACGTGCGCAAGATTGCCGAGGAGTTCCGCGTCGGCATCCGCAACCATCGCCGCGACGGCAACGACATGCTGAAGGAACTGCACAAGGACAAGCAGGCCACCGAAGACGAGATGCGTACTGGCGAGACCAAGGTGCAGCAGTTCACGACCGAGTTCATCGAAAAAATCGACAAGGTGCTGACCGCCAAGGAAGCGGAAATCATGGAGGTCTGAGCTCGTCGCGGAGAAATAATTCTGGCGGAACGAAGCTGCCCGTAGAGCCCAACCGTCCCTGGACCACAAGGGGGCTGTATGAATTGCTCCTTCCGGCTCAATTCGACCAGTCAGAATCGCATGAAACCATAACAACAAGTGGCAATCTCACTACCACTAAACGATTTCCCAAATCTCTCTCTCGATCCGTCGCGGATGCCGCGTCATGTGGCGATCGTGATGGACGGCAACGGGCGCTGGGCGAACCGGCGCGGACTGTCGCGCCATGAGGGGCATCGGCGCGGCAAGGATTCGGTGCGCGCGGTGGTCGATGCGGCGCGCGAGGTCGGTATCCCATATCTCACGCTGTATGCTTTTTCGAGCGAGAACTGGGGGCGGCCCAGCACCGAGGTCAGCTTCCTGATGCAGTTGTTCCATCGCTACCTGGTCACCGAGACCAAGCGGCTGATGAAGCGCGACATCCGCGTGGTGGCTCTGGGAGACACCGAGCGGCTGCCGTCGCGGGTGCGCGAGGCGCTTGCCAAAACCGTCGAGGCGACCCGCGGCAACACAACGATGACGGTTGCGTTGGCGCTGTCCTACGGAGGGCGGCAGGATATCGTCAATGCGGCGCGGGCGATTGCGCGCGCGGTCGCGGACGGCACGATCTCACCCGATGAGGTTGACGAGCAGCTGGTCGCGCGCGAACTGACCACCACCGGCCTTCCCGATCCCGATCTTTTGATTCGCACCTCGGGCGAGCTTCGGGTCTCGAACTTTTTTCTCTTTCAGCTCGCCTACACCGAACTTTATTTCACCGACACTCTGTGGCCCGACTTCCGCGAGCGCGAATTCCTGAGCGCGCTCGCCGCCTACCAGCTTCGCGAGCGCCGTTTCGGCGCGGTCTCGAACGGCTCCGTTCAGCGCCTGCGTGCTCAGAACTAGGATTCTGACCGCGGCGGTACTGCTGCCCGCCGTTCTGGCCGCGGTAGTCTTCGCACCGAACTGGTTCTTCACCGGGTTCATCGCAGTGCTTGGAGTATTCGGTCTCTACGAGATCGCGGCGATGACGGGAACGCTGAAGCCGGTCGCGATTCCGCTCTTCGCGGTAGTCGGCGGGGTGCCGTTGTTCGGGCTGCTTTACGGTGGCGACGCGGGATGGCTGGTTCCGGCGATCGTGATCGTCGTGATGCTAATCTTGGTCGGCCGAATCGCGGCGGCGGGACGCGAGCGAGCTCCGAGTGTGCCCGCGCTCGCATTCACCGGCGCCGCGTATGTGGGCGTGCTGTTCCCCTACTGCGCGATGCTGCGCAATCGGCCGGGCGGCGCACGTTGGGTTATCGTGGTCGTTTTGCTGGCGGTCGCAAGTGACAGCGGGGCGTACTTCGTCGGCCGGTACCTCGGGCGGATCAAACTCGCAGAGAAAGTAAGTCCGCATAAGACCGTCGAAGGCGCGGTGGGCGGAATGATCGCGACAGTAGCGGCGGGCTTCATCTTGTCCTGGATGTTCGCTCCGCTGTTCGCATCGACGTGGCACGCGGGCGCGGTGGTGTTTTTCTCGGCTATGATTTCTCTTCTCGCGCAACTCGGCGACCTTGCCAGTTCGGCATTCAAACGGGCGGCGGGAGTCAAGGACTCGGGCTGGATTTTCCCGGGTCATGGCGGCCTGCTGGATCGAACATGTTCGCTAGTCTTCGCGATGGTTTTCACCTACTATTGGTCAAGTTGATGCGATCTCGCAGGCGGTCGAAAAAGCAATTTTCAAACGCCTGGGTTGTCGCGGACAGGAAGCTCGCCGGCAGGACTTGATGATAACCTCGATCCTTTACGCAGCGCTGGTCTTCGCGGTGCTGGTGGTGGTGCATGAGGCGGGGCATTTCGCGATGGCGAAGAAGGTGGGAGTCCGCGTTCTGCGCTTCTCGATCGGCTACCCGCCAAAATTATTCGGAATCCGGCGCGGCGAGACTGAGTATTCTCTTGGTGCGATTCCGTTCGGCGGCTATGTTCGGATGCTTGGCAATGAAGTCGGCGAGGATCCGAAGGCTGAGGAACTCACTATCTACCTGCACGATGTCGGGCTCGATCTTACCCTCGCGGCGCGCGCGCATGGGCGGGTCCACGTTGCGTCGGGCTTCGACGATAACCTGCGCATGATTGCGGATCGCCTCGGTGCGGCCAATTCAGGAAGCGTAATCGGGCGCGAACTCAAACCCGACGAGGCGCTCCTGATCAACGAAATCTGCCGGCAACCCAAAGTTGACGACGCGATCAAATCGCTCGCCGAGAATCCGCCCGCAGTGCTTGTGGAAGCATTCAAGAAGCGCGCGTTCCCGACCCAGTCGCTTGGCAAGCGGGTGCTGATAGTGCTCGCCGGTCCACTGGCGAATATCGCGTT